>NZ_WXWO01000019.1:11203-71486 GCF_009904845.1 Vibrio sp. V38_P2S17PM301
GTCTCGGGCGGAAATGGAAATGGCTTACTCATTGTCACCTCAATCCTTTGAAATAAGAAATCCATTGCGCAAAAAACATACCAACAAGTAAAGTCATTAAAATTCATACGGTTAAACAACAAACATTATCATCAAAGATCAACTTATTGTTCTTATTACCAATTTTTAATTAAATCGAACAAAAAATTAGCACAAAAAAAGCCAGCGTTTCCGCTGGCTAGATATCAGAGTCTATATTCACTTGATACTGGTGATCCGACTACTCCGCTCACCACTGGCAGACACTGAGCGAATAAAGACCTCTCCACTCACTTCTGGACGCTGTGAGTCGATGTAGGTCTGCCACTGCGTGCCGTCCAGAGAATATTGCAACTCAACCCCGGGAAATTGCACATTCATTGCCAGTTGCCCTTGCTCAATTCTCGCCCCCGGAACGGGCAGACGATAATCAATACCCGCCTTTTCCAGTTTCGCCAGTTCACGTTGCCCTAACAGGTTAGCAAACCGGTTGTAATCCTGATTTAAAGCCAGTTTATCGACAAGGTTGGTTTGCTGTGAATACTCCACACCCACCTTGTAGTCGTTCTCCCAACCGGCACGGTGCCAGGCACGTTCAGCCGCTGCGAGTACTCGAGGAAAAACCATGTACTGATACTGCTCGTCATTACGTACGGTTTCAGACCATAACTGAGCCGATAATCCATAAAATGGTTTAGCCTCGATCTCACCTTTTCCCGAGAAGCCATTGCCGTCTCTATCGAACGATGTTTCTGCGTTCTGCGGCAGGTTTTCCGGAGCAAAGCCGAACATCTTACGAGTGTCCGTTGCTCGCGTTGCCCAATAATAACCACGCTCTTTCGGATCCGCTTCATAGGGCATGTCCATGTAGACATAATCCGGGTTCGACACTATCACGTCATAACCCTTTTCAGCCCATTCATAGGCTGATGAGGTGCCGCCCCAATACAATACATCCCAGAAGTTGACGCGGGTTGTTTCCGTCGCAAATGAATCAGCACCAGCGTCACTGTACTTTAGCCCATCTTGCCAGGCCTGGAAGTGGGTAATGCCTTTTTCGGCCACCAGCTTGGATACCTGTTCAGCAAAATGGCTTGGCAGATGCGCGAAATCGCTGACTTCTCCGCTATTAATCAGGGTCTGACACTGAGGGGATTTGGCAAACGGTTTGTCCTGCTTTGACAAATCAATCGTTCCTTTCCAACTGACTTTGTCTTTTGCATTCAGATCCTGGAATCCCGCTCCCAGCTTAATATTCTTCGCTTCGTCACCGCCAAAATGCCAGGTTGTCAGTGGCATACCAGCTTGCTTATGCATCGCAGCGACTTCAGAGATGACCTTGTCAACAAAACGGGTGGAAGATTCCAGACATGGGTTAATGAAGCTTTGCTTATTGTAGAACTGAACCGTGGTGACATTGGACGTATCCTGCGGATCCATTAGGCGGAACTCATTCGCCAATGCTTCCTTACCTTCCGCCATCAGACGTGTATAACGCGCTTCCATTGCAACAACTGCTGCACGCGCATGCGCCGGCATGTCAATTTCCGGTATCACTTCAATATTGCGCGCTTTGGCGTATTTTAATATGGCAATGTAATCCGCCTTACTGAAATACCCACTACCAAAGTTATCGCTTGTCGGCCCAGAGCCTAACTGAGGTAGCAGACAACGTTGCTCATCAGTATCAAAACAGCGCTTTGAGCCAATCTCTGTTAGTTCAGGCAAGCCCGGAATTTCGATACGCCACCCTTCATCATCGGTCAAATGAAGATGCAATTTGTTCATCTTGTATGCAGCCATTTGGTCCAGAGTCGCCAGAATCGCCGCTTTGGAATGGAAGTTACGTGCAACATCCACCATGATCCCTCGATAGTCAAAACGAGGAGCATCTTGTATCGCCAGTTGCGGCAACGATGTCGGATTCTGGCTGTCCGTCAGGCCAAAAATCGATTGTACCGCGTAGAAAGCGCCGGCCTGGTCAAACACTTTGATTCTGATGCCATCACGCTTAATGTTCAGCGCATAGGCACCGGTTCGGGCAAATTCAGTCGAAAAATCATCCGGTTTAATTGAGATGGTCACGGGGAATGCGCCGTTGATGTTCAGGCCAAGCACATTCGCTCTCGCTTCAAGGGCAGCAAATTGATCCGCATTGAAGACCGACTTTGGCAATGCTATCCCCTGGGCAATGTCCACACTGCCCGAACCAACGTTCACTTGCTGCGGAGTGGGCAATAACGTGGCGGACACATCTTGAGGTGACAGATCGGTGTTGTTATCAAAACGCGACTCCGCCGTAGCAAACACATTGTTGTCATCCGGTGTGCGCTTGAGGTTGTCACCTGTCAGACCTGACACAAACGTGCCCACATCTTCACTGTCGAGCGATGCCATCACTTTCGGTTGCGCATTGGGCGCTGTGACAAACGCACCAGGCAGAAAGTCGGTTTCGAATAATTGCCAATACTCACCAATCAGCGGCAACACCACTTTTTCGCCGGGCGCAAAACCGTCGAATTTCTCAGTGGGCTCCAGTTTATGCAAATCCCCGGTCACTCGGGTTACTTTAAACTGATCGTTATCCACATCCAGAATCAGTCGGATACTGTGGAAGTAGATTGCCCAGTCAGTGGCGTTAATCGCATCTCCCTGATTGACCAGCGTCATATTCACCTGATTACAAGATGCCCATTCCGCTCCTAAATCCTGACACGCCAAACCTTGATTTGCACCGTGATTGGTGATGACCTGATACTGAATATCCAAATTGTCGGCCAGAGCATTTACAACCTGCTGCTCCGTACTTTGCATCGACGCACATCCTGCCAACATCGCAATCACTGAAGCCGCTACAACACTATGTTTCAACATCCTACTTCCCCCCAAACAGTGAAAAAACAGCCGCTAGCCCGGCTTTTCTTCACCATACAAGAAGTTATTTTTTAGCGTAAAATTATTCAGATTGAGACGTGATCCGTATCAAAATTAGCTTGGAACTAAAAAATAAAAAACATAAATATCAAAAGGTTATAGAATACGTTAAAAACGAAAAGAGTAAATTAACGAGATTACTGCGAACAATGTCACTTATTTGCTTACCACAGCAAGAGAAATGATGATCCACATCACTCTCATCATTAAGCAATGCATTGGTGCTATAACAAGCAGAGTGCCATTTTGTGAAATGACTCTCACTTAACAGTGCGTCAATTGCGATTAAATAGTCGCAAAATGACGTTTTTTCCGCACTGGCATTCGGACAAAAACAACAAGAAAGGATTATTGATATGTTGAGGCTACTCGCCATTACACTGACGTGCTTATGGAGCGCAAATCTATTTGCCCAGCCACTTTTCTGGTCTGCACAAAAAGGCGACCTCCACTACTTCATTCTCGGTTCGGTGCACGTTGGTGACGAAAGCATGTATCCATTACCAACAGCCATCACGCACTTTCTGGTCAAGAGTGACGGCTTGATTATCGAAACGGATGTACGCAAAACCGATGGCGCAGTCTACCCGCCAGCAACGTTACTCACGAAGCAGGTCACTTCTGAACAAGAAGCAAGCCAAATTGCCCGAATTGCAAAAGAAACCGGGCTCTCTTATGAAGTCCTGATGCAACTCCCGCCCTGGCAAACCGCCCTAAGTATCCAAATGGCACAATTTTCTCATCTTGGCTACAACCCGGGAGATGGGGTTGATATGAGATTAATGTCCAAAGCGACCATCAACAATGTTCCGGTGCTGAGCCTTGAACCTTTGCAGTTTCAGATTGACGTACTCACCGGCCAGCCGCAGGGAGGTAAAGAGCTACTGACCTCCATACTCAGTGACTATGATAAAGGAGAGCAACTAACGGATTGCCTGATCAACAGCTGGAAGGCTGGCGACGCGCAAAAGCTGGTCGAGTCTGCGGATCTGTCATCGGTCAGCGACACGTTCACGGAACAATTTCTCTATCAGCGTAATCGTGACTGGGCCACCAAGCTCGACAATGGCACGATATTGCCCAAGCCGGCTGGTCGCTATCTGGTTGTAGTCGGTGCGCTTCATTTGGTCGGTAAAGATAACCTGATCGACCTACTCACACAAAAAGGCTTTCAGATCGCTCAGCTTTCGGACAGCCAAATCGCACACTGCATGCTGTGAACAAGACGAAGACACCAATATAAGCCCCGACATCACTGTCGGGGCTAAGCAATATGGTCGCTGAAGAGGGATTCGATCGGACTGGCGCTCCAGCCCACGACCCGAGTCGCGGCCCTACTAAACCTAAACACCAAAAACGAAAAAGCCCCAGCATTTCTGCTGAGGCCTTAAATGTGGTCGGTGAAGAGGGATTCGAACCCCCGACCCTCTGGTCCCAAACCAGATGCGCTACCAAACTGCGCTATTCACCGAAAAAGTTGTTCAGGCTATTGCCCGTCAACGGATGCGTATATTACGGATTCTCATGTTGAACGCAAGTGATTTGGCTCAGTTTTTCTGAATTTCAGTTTGTTCGGCTAAAACATCATCAACGGGCCACAAATTGTGACAAAAAACACACCCGAAGAAACATATTATCAACCTATGCAACACAATTGATCCAGATCAGTGTCGCCGAGCCAAGCAAGCATTAACGTAAACCCCGTCTTCGCAACTTTGGAGGAAACATGGACTTTTGGCTTGATCTCCTATTTGGTAATGCAGTGGGGCTATCTTCAATGATAGTAATCTTTGGCGCTTTGGGTCTGATGCTGTTCTACGGCGGTTTCTTCATTTACAAGGTTATGAACGACAAATCTCCTCACTAGATCGCTTAGCACCTATTCGTAGAGTAGTGTGACGCTATGCACCGGATTAGATTGCTTGTCTAATCCGGTTTTTTATTGCCTTTAAGACTGAATTGAAAAGATAAGTGATCACTCACCTTTTTCGGTTGGTATAATCCTGTTATTGATCCCTACCAGTGAGATGCCATTATGTCTCATGACGATGATTTTGCCCTCTTCCATGAAATGATGGGAGACGTCAAACCGCTCAAAAACGATACCGCGGAACTGAAAAAAAGCCACAGCGTGACCGAAGCGCAACTGGCCAAACGTGAGGCCGCAATCTGGCTTACCGAAGATGACCCTGAGTATCTGTCGACCGAACATGCCAGTATGCTCAAGCCGCAAGACGTGATCGAGTTTAAGCGTGACGGTGTGCAGGAAGGCGTCTATCGCAAACTGAGGCTCGGGAAGTACCCGATTCAGGCTCGGCTGGATTTGCACCGAAAAACACTGAAAGAAGCCCGTGACGAAGTCATTTCCTTCTTGCGTCAATGCATCTCTATGGATATCCGCACGGTTGTGATCGTGCATGGTCGGGGGGAAAAATCCAACCCGCCAGCTCTGATGAAAAGCTATGTGGCAACCTGGCTGACACAAATACGCGACGTGCAGTGTGCTCACAGTGCACAGCGCTTCCACGGCGGCACCGGGGCGGTGTACGTCTTGCTCAGAAAGAGCAGCGACAAAAAAATGGAAAACCGGGAGCGCCACCAAAAACGCATGGGCTAACAGCACCATTAATGGTACACTCCGCGCAGATAGTGAGCAGCTTTAATAGCTGCTCTGTTTTTACCGATTGCCGTTGTGAAACGTAGAGAGAACAACATGTCACAAGATTCAGCAAAACGCCTCAATAAATACATCAGTGAGACAGGTTACTGCTCTCGTCGCGAAGCCGATAAACTGATCGAACAGGGTCGGGTAACCATCAATGGCACCGTTCCGGAAATGGGGACAAAAGTCCTTCCCGGAGATGATGTCTGCATCGACGGCAACCCGGTTAGCGCCAAAGAAAAGCCGATTTATATTGCGCTGAATAAGCCGACCGGTATTACCTGCACCACCGAACGCGATGTTCCGGGCAACATCGTCGACTTCATCGGGCATAAAAAGCGTATTTTTCCAATTGGCCGTCTCGATAAGCCGTCTGACGGTCTGATTTTCCTCACCAATGATGGTGATATCGTTAATAAAATTTTACGCGCCGGGAACAATCACGAGAAAGAGTACGTTGTTCGAGTCGACAAACCTGTCAGTGATGAATTCATTCGCCAAATGAGCGCAGGCGTCCAAATTCTCGATACCATCACCCTGCCATGCAAAGTGACGCGTGAAACCAAATTTTCTTTCCGTATCGTCCTGACACAAGGTCTTAACCGTCAGATTCGCCGGATGTGTGAAGCTTTGGGGTACGAAGTGTTTAAGCTGCGTCGGGTACGCATTATGAACATCACTCTGGACGGTATTCCTAACGGCCAGTGGCGCTACCTGAGTGACTCGGAAGTGAATGACATTCTGGCGATGTGTGAAGACTCCAGCAGCACCGAAGAAGCATCAAAAGTCGACAGCCAGGGTAAGCGCATTCGCAAAGCCACGGATGCTAAGCTCTTTGACAGCCGGGAAGAAAATCAAAACTCCAGTGCTCGCCGAAACCCAAAGAGCCGCACGTTTAAAGGCAACAATGCCGACGCATTCCGCCACGCGCCGAATTCGAAAAAAGGTCGCGGCCCACAAAAGCCAACATCCGAAAGTCACAAACCGTACCGAAAACCAGCAGCAGGTCACTCGGCGCCACGGCCAAGTGCGAAACCTCGTACCGGTGGTACTCTCAGCCTGAAAAAATAAATCACCAATAAAAAGGGGAGCGTCATGCTCCCCTTTTCTATTCAAGGTTATCGCGTGTTATTTCGTACCAAAAATCTTATCACCCGCGTCACCCAGTCCCGGAACAATGTAGCCTTTGTCGTTCAGCTTTTCGTCGATCGCAGCAGTGTACAGCTCAACATCCGGGTGTGCTTTTTCTAACGCTTCAATCCCTTCCGGCGCCGCCACCAGCACCAGCACTTTGATCTGATTACAGCCCTGCTCTTTCAGAAGGTCGATAGTGGCGATCATCGAACCACCAGTAGCCAACATCGGATCCACCACCAGCGCGATACGCTCACCGATGTTCGAAGCTAGCTTGTTGAAGTACGGAACTGGCTCCAGGGTTTCTTCGTCACGGTAGATACCGACCACACTGATACGTGCACTTGGCATGTGCTCCAGAACACCATCCATCATACCCAGACCTGCGCGCAGAATCGGTACAACAGTCACTTTCTTGCCTTTGATCTGATCGACTTCTACCGGGCCGTTCCAGCCATCAATGGTTACTTTCTCAGTTTCAAAGTCCGCGGTTGCTTCGTAAGTCAACAGACTACCTACTTCTGTTGCTAGCTCACGAAAACGCTTTGTGCTGATATCACCTTCTCGCATTAGACCGATCTTGTGCTTCACTAGAGGGTGTTTAACTTCAACAACTTTCATTTCCATCTCCGGCTTAGTATTGGCAATTTTTAAACAAACTTTCCGATTATAAACGATTTCCCTCTCAATATCTTGATCTGAGCTAAGATAAAAAACTAGCGCAAACGTTTGCTCTTTGTGTTTAAGCACTGGTAGAATAGCGCCGTTTTCATATCCAACTTAAGTTCGAGGACTTTCCCGTGAGCGGTAACAACTCTTCTCTTAGCTACAAAGACGCTGGTGTAGACATCGATGCAGGCAATGCGCTTGTTGACCGAATCAAAGGTGCAGTAAAACGTACTCGTCGTCCTGAAGTGATGGGCGGTATCGGCGGTTTTGGCGCTCTGTGCGAACTGCCAACGAAATACAAACAGCCGGTTTTGGTTTCCGGTACCGATGGCGTTGGCACGAAACTGCGTCTGGCTCTGGATATGAACAAACACGATACCATCGGTATTGACCTGGTTGCGATGTGTGTCAATGACCTGATTGTTCAAGGTGCTGAGCCGCTGTTTTTCCTAGATTACTACGCGACCGGCAAACTGGATGTCGATACCGCGGCCGACGTGGTCACCGGGATCGCCGATGGTTGTGTTCAGGCAGGTTGTGCCCTGATTGGTGGCGAGACCGCTGAAATGCCAGGCATGTACGAAGGCGAAGACTACGACGTTGCAGGTTTCTGCGTTGGTGTTGTTGAAAAAGAAGACATCATCGACGGTACAAAAATACAAGCCGGCGACGCACTGATCGCGGTTGGCTCAAGCGGCCCGCACTCAAATGGTTACTCGTTGATCCGCAAGATTCTGGAAGTCTCTTGCGCGGACAAAAACGAAGAGCTGGATGGTCGTACCATCGGTGAACACCTGCTGGAACCCACCAGAATTTACATCAAGTCAGCGCTGAAAATGATCGCCGAACACGACATTCACGCCATTTCTCACATCACTGGCGGCGGCTTCTGGGAAAACATTCCACGTGTATTACCACAAGGCACCAAAGCGGTGATTGATGGAAACAGCTGGGAATGGCCAGTCATTTTTAAATGGCTGCAAGAAAAAGGCAACGTCACGACACATGAAATGTATCGCACCTTCAACTGTGGTGTTGGCCTGATTGTCGCACTGCCAAAAGCGCACGCCGATGCTGCGGTTGCTCTGTTGCAGCAGGAAGGAGAAAACGCTTGGATCATCGGTGAAATCGCTGATGCTCAAGCTGGAGAAGAACAGGTAGAGATCAACTGAGCATGAAAAGTATTGTTGTTTTAGTTTCAGGAAATGGTTCCAACTTACAAGCGATTATCGATGCTTGTGAAACCAGCATTAATAATGGCAAAGTGACCGCTGTTTTTTCAAACAAAGCAACTGCTTATGCTTTAGAGCGTGCCAAGAAAGCCGGGGCAGCAGGTGTCTTTCTCGATCCAAAGTCATTCGATACCCGTGACGCTTTCGATCATGAACTGATGAAACAGATTGACGAGTACAGCCCGGATTTGATTGTTCTGGCTGGTTACATGCGCATCCTTAGTGGTGAATTCGTTCGCCATTACATGGGGCGCATGATCAACATTCACCCCTCACTGCTACCGAAATATCCGGGCTTAAATACCTATCAACGCGCCATTCATGCGGGTGATGAAGAGCATGGCACCAGCGTTCACTTCGTGACTGAGCAACTGGATGGCGGGCCGGTGATCCTCCAGGCAAAGGTGCCCATTTTCGATGACGATACCATCGACACGCTGACTGAGCGGGTTCAAACGCAAGAATACAAAATCTACCCACTGGTGGTGGAATGGTTTGTAAACGACCGCCTGGAAATGCGCGGCGGTAAAGCGTTTCTCGATGGCAAGCAGCTTGGTATTCATGGCTACGCCAGCGAGTAAAATACTCACGCGATCAAAAAAGGGTTGATGTCTTATCAACCCTTTTTTCTTTTCCTGGAATTATTCCAGAGGCTCAGTCGGCGCCTGATTCCCCGGCTTGGCCGCTGCAAACGGCACATCATGCAGCTGTGCCGCATTGCCATCGATCAATTCACCGAAATGAAACAGACCGTATTCGCCAGGCTTCATCCGATGCCAGTTTTCGTTATCGGTCAGTGGCTGGGTCGCGATCACCGAGACAATGTCATTCGGGGTGGTTTCTTCCTGAAAGTTGATGGTCACATCTTCATCAATCAGGGTCGCCTTGCCAAACGGAGCCCGGCGAGTAATCCAGTACAGATGATTGGTACAGTAGGCCATGACATATTCCCCGTCAGAAAGCAGCATGTTGAATACTCCTTTCTCTTTGAGGACGCCACAGCGCGCTGCCACGAACTGGAAAACACCAATCATGTCCTGAGGTGGCTCTGGGAACTTCTCTTCCATCTCGTTGAGCAGCCAGCAAAAAGCCAGCTCGCTGTCGGTCTGGCCCACCGGCCTAGTCCGACCGGTGTCCATGTCCAAATAACCTGACAACTGCCCATTGTGCGCAAATGTCCAGTAACGTCCCCAAAGCTCGCGAGTGAACGGATGGGTATTTTCCAGATTCACGCCCCCACGGTTCGCCTGTCGGATATGACTCACAACCGCGCAGCTTTTGATCGGATAGTTCTGCACCCATTCCGCGATCTTAGACTGGCAGCTCGGGTTAGGGTCTTTAAAGGTACGAAACCCTTTCCCTTCGTAAAAGGTGATCCCCCAGCCATCACGATGTGGCCCGGTTTTTCCTCCCCGCTGCATCAGTCCGGTAAAGCTGAAACAGATATCGGTGGGTACATTTGCGCTCATGCCGAGCAGTTCACACATGGTTTTTAAAACTCCCTGACCGCCCTATAAGGCTTATTCCATTTCTTTTTCAATCAATTGAATCACGATGTGGATGATCTTGATGTGCACTTCCTGAATACGATCTGCGTAACCAAAATGCGGTACCCGAATTTCCACATCCGCCAGACCAGCCATCTTGCCGCCGTCTTTGCCCGTCAGAGCTATGGTTTTCATCCCTTTGGCTTTAGCCGCTTCAATCGCTTTCAGAATATTGCCAGAGTTACCAGAAGTCGATAAACCGAACAGTACGTCCCCTTCAGAGCCGACCGCTTCGACATAACGAGAAAAGACGTAGTCGTAGCCAAAATCGTTACTGACGCAAGAAAGGTGGCTCGGATCGGAAATCGCAATACCAGGGTAACCCGGACGATTGTCACGGTAACGCCCCGTCAGCTCTTCAGCAAAGTGCATCGCATCGCAGTGAGAGCCGCCGTTGCCGCAAGACAACACTTTGCCGCCTTGTTTGAACGAATCCGCGATCACTTTGGCCGCAGCTTGAATCTGAGCGATATTGTGATCATCGCTCAGGAATTTATGCAGAACGTCGGCCGCTTCGTTTAATTCACTTCTAATCAGATCCTGGTACATAGGTTCATCTCTTATTTGTTATTTCGTTTACGCTCCGGGGAGAGCGCACGGTTAATCTGAGTTTACTCAAACAATTCTCACTGTCGATAGTGAAGCGGTAAGAATTCTGTCTTTCTCGCTATTTCTGTTACCTCAGGGTCTGCCACAGCTCACCTATTTAGAATATTCACTCTACTGAGATCACTTTTTGCACACTTTCATGTTTTACATTTCATTAATATTTTGATTACACTTATAACTGGTTAGACCACTTATAATACGTCACATATCCAAACAGCGGGTATGTTTCAGAAGGAACAATAATTATGGACATCTTGCTCTCTACACTTGGTTTCCTCGCGGTACTCTCTGCGTGCCTTTATCACAGGACGTCGATCGGCACCGCGCTGACCGTCCTGACGGTTACCATGGCGGCATTAACCATCTTTGGTAGTGTCGGCCCAATCAGCTGGGTGGTGTACCTTGCAGCGGTGGCACTGCTGGCCGTCCCATCAGTACGTCAAAAGCTGATCAGTGCGAAAGCCCTGTCACTGTTTAAGAAAGTCCTGCCAGCGATGTCACAGACAGAAAAAGAAGCTCTCGATGCAGGCACGGTATGGTGGGAAGCGGAGCTGTTCAAAGGCAAGCCAGAATGGAACAAACTGCATAACATTGCCGCCCCGACATTAAGCGCGGAAGAGCAGGCTTTCCTGGATGGCCCGGTCAACGAAGTGTGTGCCATGGTCAGTGACTATCAGGTCACGCATGAACTGGCCGATCTGCCTCCGGAAGTCTGGCAGTACCTGAAAGACCACAAATTCTTTGCCATGATCATTAAGAAAAAATATGGCGGCCTGGAGTTTTCAGCTTATGCCCAATCGCTGGTGCTGCAAAAACTGACTGGTGTTTCTGGCGTATTGTCTTCCACCGTCGGCGTTCCAAACTCTCTGGGTCCCGGTGAACTGCTGCAGCATTACGGCACTGAAGAGCAAAAGAACCATTACCTGCCGCGCCTGGCGGAGGGGAAAGAGATCCCCTGTTTTGCACTGACCAGTCCGGAAGCCGGCTCTGATGCTGGCGCCATTCCCGATTATGGTGTGGTGTGCAAAGGCGAATGGGAAGGCGAAGAAGTACTGGGTATGCGCCTGACCTGGAACAAGCGTTACATCACGCTGGCACCGGTAGCCACTGTGCTTGGCCTGGCATTCAAACTGCGCGATCCTGACGGCCTGCTGGGTGACAAAGAAGATCTGGGGATCACATGTGCCCTGATTCCGACTCACTTGAAAGGCGTCGAAATCGGTAACCGTCACTTCCCGCTGAACGTGCCATTCCAAAATGGTCCGACTCGCGCGAAAGACATCTTCGTGCCTCTTGATTTCATCATCGGTGGTCAGGAAATGGCAGGCCAAGGCTGGAGAATGTTGGTGGAGTGTCTGTCGGTCGGACGCGGCATCACCTTACCATCCAACTCTACCGGCGGTGTTAAAACGGCCGCTATGGCGACCGGTGCGTACGCCCGTATCCGTCGTCAGTTCAAACAGCCGATTGGTCACATGGAAGGCATCGAAGAGCCATTAGCGCGTCTGGCGGGTAACGCCTATGTGATGGATGCTGCCAGCAATCTGACGGTCGCTGGTATCGACTTGGGCGAAAAGCCGTCGGTTATCTCGGCTATTGTGAAATACCACTGTACCCACCGGGGCCAGCGCTCGATCATTGATGCGATGGACATCGTGGGCGGTAAAGGGATCTGTATGGGGCCGTCCAACTTCCTGGCCCGATCTTATCAGGGCGCACCGATCGCCGTGACGGTTGAAGGCGCGAACATCCTGACCCGTTCGATGATCATCTTTGGCCAGGGGGCGATTCGCTGCCATCCATATGTGTTAAAAGAAATGGATGCCGCTTACTCTGACGCCTCCGACGCAGTAGAACAGTTTGACAGCGCGCTCGCCGGCCATGTTAGTTTTACGATGAGTAACCTGATTCGCAGTGCGTGGCTTGGTCTGACGGATGGTCGTGGCTCTTCTGCCCCGACCAAAGACACTACTAAGCGCTACTATCAGCAACTCAACCGTTATAGCGCTAACCTTGCCCTGCTGGCCGATATTTCAATGGCCGTGCTTGGCGGCTCACTGAAGCGTAAAGAGCGCTTGTCTGCGCGCCTTGGTGATATTCTCAGTCAGCTGTACTTAAGCTCAGCCACACTCAAACGTTTTGAGCAGGACGGGCGATCAGCGGACGATCTGCCTCTGGTGCACTGGGGACTGCAAGACAGCCTGAAACAAGCGGAAGTCGCGATTGACGAGTTTCTGGCGAACTTCCCGAATAAAGTCATCGCAAAAGCCTTGCGGGTATTGATCCTGCCATTTGGCCGCGTACGTAAAGCGCCAAATGACAAACTGGACAACCAGGTTGCACAGATCCTACAAACACCGTGTGCGACACGCTCTCGTCTGGGCCGATTCCAATACCTGGAGCCAACCGAGCACAACCCGGCTGGTAAAATTGAGCAGGCACTGACAGTGGTTCTGGAAGCAGAGCCAGTCTTCAACAAACTGTGTAAAGCCCTCAACGAGCGTCGGCCGTTCATGAATCTGGACAGCCTGGCAGAAACAGGGCTGGAAAAAGGACTGATCAGTGAAGCGGAAGCTCAGCTACTGAAAGACGCCGAAACGCATCGCCTGTACACCATTAACGTGGACGACTTTGCCCCCCAAGCTTTGGCCGCAAAGCCACAGTATCCGGCCATGGATGACGTGGCATAACCAAATCACCGCCATGAAAAAGGGCTGCCCATGGCAGCCTTTTTTATTGCTCTGGTCTTCACTTTTTCGTTGGCATATCCAGTTGCATTTCAGGAATGGCCGCTCGCTTCATCCGAATTTTGCGCAGCACCAACCACACAATCAGGCCTAAAGCGATAGCCGCAATATTGCCGATAAGTATGATCATCGTGCTGCGTTGGCGCTGTGCTTCCCGCTCTTGCAACAAACGAATCTGTTCCAGCATCTCATCCCGCTTGGCTTGTTCTTCTTCCTGCAACCGACGCGTTTCCGCGATATTCACATCGTCCACTACGCTGTATGTTTTCTCCGTCAACGGGAACACTAACGGGCGACGCGTAGACAACTCTGACGCATACACTACCCCACTCCAGCGAAAATTACCCAGCTCATCGGCCTGCGGTACAATCAAGGTAACTTTCATCGCATCCTGGCTGGCCGCCTGTTCCACATCCAGTTTGTCACCCTGGGCGTTTTCATGTTCAATATGCGCGGCGATCGTGCCGGGCTCTATCATGCCCTGCTCTCCGGAGACGACGATCTGATGCGCCTGTTGTTTCTCACGAGCCTGAATAAAGGTAGCCTGAACTGGCGTTGGGTACACCAGCACTTCCTGCTCCTGAGCTCGGAGGAAGACTCCGTTTCCAGATGTAACCCGGACCCGATATTTGCCAGGTTGAGGGGAAATGGGCAGCGAGACCGTAAATATACCGTCACCCGGCCGCTCATCCAGACCGCGCCCATCGTCGGCAAATTCACCGATCACTTCCGGCACTGGACGGGCTTCGTTGGCCAGTGAATCTTCATTTTCAACAAACTTGGTAAAAGTGACTTTGAGTTTGACCCGGTCGAGAAAATCCCTCAGCACCACAGGTTTATCTTCTGAGGTCAAACGCGCGGTGAACTTGATCTGTTCACCATGAAACAAACGACTGGGGAAAGTATCTGTGGTCAACTTGAGATGCGAGAGCAGCTTGATTTTGTTTTTCGGCGTTACTTTGCCAATCGCCTGCCAGGGGCCTGGCATCGGATCGTCAATGGTTACGATGTCCATCGCCGACTCCTGATACCAGTTGACATTGTCCGGGCTTTTCCACGAATAGTACTTCTTACCGTCGGGACGCACCAACACCACAGGCTGGGAGCGCTCAGCCCGATAAATCACAAAAGTAATCTGCTTGATGGTCGGATCAACTCGAAAACGGTTATCGAGCAGTGACAGGGAGGATTCCTCACTCGCCAGACTGTGTGTCGCTAACAATGCCCCAACCAGGGCCAGAAAAATCCTCAACATCCTTTCTCCTATTGACGCCAGAGGCAGTTACCACTCTTCGCTACGATGTCTAATCGCTGTTGATGTGCTTCCATTTCATCGGCCGATGCACGTAGAACCTTTAGCGCTTTTCGGCCACTGCTGGCCCGTCGGATCGACTCACCGGCCCCGCCATCGCTGCTGCCGGCATTAAACTGGAGCGTCGTTTGACCGCCAGTCATCAGCAGATAAACATCCGCCAAAATTTCCGCATCGAGCAAGGCCCCGTGGAGCGTCCGGTGTGAATTATCAATGCCGTAACGGTCACACAAGACGTCGAGGTTGTTGCGTTTGCCCGGGAAGATCTTCTTCGCCATGGCCAACGTATCGGTCACCTTACAGAAATCATCTGTTTTACCGATGTCTGGACTCAACATACCGAACTCGTAATCCATAAAGCCCACGTCGAAGGGCGCATTATGGGCAACCAGTTCGGCGCCTTTGATAAACTCTAGAAATTCATCGTGGATTGCCCGGTAGTCGGGCTTATCGACCAGAAACTCATCGGTAATACCGTGAACCTCAATCGCCTCCGGCTGGATTTCCCGATCCGGTTTAATATAGACGTGAAAATGACGACCGGTCAGTTTGCGGTTGATGATCTCAACAGCACCGATTTCGATAATGCGGTGTCCCTGATAATGAGGGCCACCTTCGCGGTTCATACCTGTGGTTTCGGTATCGAGTACCACTATACGTCGCTGGCTGGAATTGTCGCTGGTATTCATAACAAAATGTGTGTCAGACTATGCAAATAATGTGCTTAAACCAAATAGTATCAAATCATGACGAAACAGGTGGAAATTTTCACTGATGGTTCCTGTCTTGGCAACCCCGGTCCCGGCGGTTATGGCATTGTATTACGCTACAAGCAGACCGAAAAAACCTTAGCCAAAGGCTACACACTGACCACCAATAACCGGATGGAAATGCTGGCCACTATTGTGGCACTGCGAACGTTAAAAGAGCCGTGCCACGTGATACTGACCACCGACAGCCAGTATGTTCGTCAGGGGATCACGCAATGGATTCACAATTGGAAAAAACGCGGCTGGAAAACCGCGGACAAAAAGCCGGTCAAAAATGCGGATTTGTGGCAGGAGCTCGATAAAGAAACTCAACGCCATCAGGTGGAGTGGCATTGGGTTAAAGGACATGCCGGCCACCGCGAAAATGAAATCTGTGATGAACTAGCCCGAGCCGCCGCTGAAAACCCAACGGAAGAAGACACTGGCTACGTCCCTAGCTGATCCGATGAATTCTGCCGTCTGAGCCGATAATTCACACTCACCGGTGACAGGCGGCGTTTAATGCGCCAGTGCGGTTTGATCGGTTTAAGCGGATACGTCCGTTTGCGTGCCACGATAAAATACAAACTACCAAACGGCGAAGCCCAATCACCAAACCCACCCTCCAGCCAGGTCCACATCGTGCGGTATTTTTGCATTGGAAACAACGCATAGCAGTCACAATGGATCACCTGATAGTTGAGCAGCCCCAGCCAGTCTTTGATGCGATTGGGAGTAAACATCCGTCCACTCCACGGCAAATTATTCTTGCGCCATGGCATCAGACTCGCGAGCCCCGTCAGACTAAGCGGGTTAAATCCAGTCACAATCAGATAACCATCGTCTATCATCACCCGGTCTACTTCTCGTAAGATGCGGTGAGGATCATTACAGTAGTCCAACTGATGAGCCAAAATAGCCGCGTCAAAACTTTTTTCTAAAAAGGGCAAATCGTAACCATCGGCGATCACATTATGCAACGGGTTATGGATATCGAGATTTACTTGGTGTTGAATGTTACAATTACCGCTGGAAAGCTCACAGCTCAACCCGCCCAGTTTGAGCATATGGTAGCCAAACAATTTGGGACACCACTCGTCCAAACGGGTTTGAATGGATTCACTCACCCATTGACCGTTCTTAAGCTGCGACCAAGAATGTGGCTTTTCTAGCTTTTTTTCACTGCGAGCTGGCTTCATCAAATAACCTGTTTCACCCTGGGTGACTGGAGATTTAACAATGTTACATATCAAAAGCATACCTGCATTTAACGATAATTACATCTGGCTGATTCAAAATGATGATCAGCGGTGTGCAGTGGTCGATCCGGGTGAGGCGCAACCAGTTCTCGATTACCTCAAACAACATGAACTGCAACTGGACGCCATTCTTATCACGCACCACCATCATGACCATATCGGTGGCGTACCAGACTTGGTTTATCACTTTCCAACCATTGACGTGGTTGGCCCCAAACAGGAACCAATCCCCACGCTGACTCACCCGGTGGAAGCAGGCGATCAAATCGAGCTGTTTGATGAGGTGTTTATGGTCTTAGGGTTGGAGGGGCATACGCTCGGACATATCGGCTATGTCGGCGACGGCAAATTGTTCTGTGGCGATACGCTGTTCTCTGCCGGTTGCGGACGGGTTTTCGAAGGAACCATGGAGCAAATGTTCGCCTCACTGAACAAGCTGGCTGCGCTGCCGGAAGAAACCGAGGTCTACTGCGCCCATGAATACACTGCGGCCAATGTCGCCTTTGCTATGGCCGTTGAACCTGAAAATGATCAGTTGCGCCAGTACCGTGATGAAGTGATTCGCCTGCGTGCGCAAGACAAGCCTACTCTACCAAGCACCATCCGCCGCGAAAAATGGATCAACCCTTTCCTGCGCTGCGATCAACCGGCGGTGATCAAGTCCGCTTCCAGTCGCACATCAAAAGCAGATCCAGTCGCCATTTTTACTGCGCTGCGTGAGTGGAAAAACGAATTTTAACGATTTGCTGCTTGCCACTTGACCAAAGTGGCAAGTATTATCAGCAGCCGTTCAAAAAAAGGGCTGTAGAATGCGAGTAAAGTACAGTTGGGCGTTGGCTCTGCTCTTAGCAGGCTGTCAACTGACCCAGCAAACACAGACAGACACAACGAAAGACACGAATAAACCCATAAAACCGACGCCAGAATCGGTCACAAAAACTCCAGCAAGTGTCCCTTCAGATAAACCCCTAGTCACGATCACTCCTCAGGATCAACAAGATGTATGGCAACGAATTGCAATGCAACTTGAGATGCGCGTACCTGATGAACAGAAGGTCAATTATTACCGGACCTGGTATCTGAAACACCCGAACCACTTAAAAGTGGTGTCCGAGCGTGCGAAGCCGTTTCTGTACCTGATCACGACCAAAATTGAACAACGTAATATGCCAATGGAACTGGCGCTTTTGCCAGTAGTAGAAAGCTCATTTGATGCATTTGCCTACTCGCATGGCAGCGCAGCCGGGCTTTGGCAGTTCGTTTCAGCCACGGGTAAAACCTATGGCCTGGAACAGAATTTCTGGTATGACGGACGTCGGGATGTGGATGCCGCCACAGATGCCGCACTGGACTATCTTGAAGCCCTGAACAAACGTTTTGACGGAAACTGGGAACACGCCATTGCAGCGTACAACAGTGGCGGCGGCCGGGTGTCCCGCGCCATTCGCAAGAATCAGAAGCTGGGCAAGCCAACGGATTTCTTCTCGCTGGATCTGCCGAAAGAGACCAGCAGCTACGTACCGAAATTGCTCGCGCTGGCAGACGTTATTGCTAATCAGAAAAAATACGGCATCGGTCTTCCAACTATCCCGAACAAACCTGTTGTACAACTGGTCGATCCAAAAGAGCAACTCGATCTGGCCATTGCCGCGAACTACGCGGGTATTTCGGTCAAAGAACTGCAAAGCCTGAACCCAGCCTACAATCAGTGGGCCACTTCTCCGAACGGACCACAGCAGTTACTGCTGCCGATCGACTCTGTGGCACACTTTACCGCAAACGTGAGCAAAAACCGCGGTAAAGGGATGAAACTGGTACGTTATAAAGTGAAATCGGGTGATACTCTCAGTGTCCTAGCAAATCAATATAACACCACCAGCAAAGTGATTCGAAAGGCCAATAACCTATCGAATAACAATATTCGTATCGGTCAGTATCTGATGATCCCGACCTCGACCAAAGATGAACAGGCGTACACCCTAAGTGCAGCTAACCGCCTCAAGCAGACTCAGCAACGCAGCCGTGGCCAGTTTAAACTGACACACACGGTTAAATCCGGGGAAAGTCTGTGGTCCATCGCCAAAGCCAATAAGGTGTCTTCCGGCGCCTTGGCTAAATGGAATGGCATGGGCCCGAGAGACACGCTACGCGTAGGGCAAAAGCTGGTCATTTGGAAGAATGCCAGCGACGGCGCAATCATCCGTACGGTGTTCTACTCGGTGCGTTCCGGTGACACCCTCAGCGGCATCGCGAAGAAATTCAAAGTACGCAGTCAGGATGTCGTGAAGTGGAACGGTCTGAGTGTCGGTCGCTACCTGCAACCCGGACAGAAGCTTAAACTGTACGTGGATGTGACCAAGGTAAGTGTATGACCCCGTCAAGTAATCCGTTGATCATGTTGGTGGATATTTTCCGCTCCCCATCGGCAGCGTTGGTCGCGCTTTATCAAAGAGGAATGTGGGGATGGCAACCGTATATCGTCTTACTGCTGACCCCTTTCCTGTTCTGGGGCGCGTATTTTGATATCGTCGATTTTGCCTGGCTGAAAGCCGCTCTGACGCAGCAGTTACCCAACGTCGACCCCAGCCAGTTGGAGCTACTGGATAAAAACACCCTGATGGCGAGTGAAATCATCAGTGATGTGTTTGGCCGCACCCTGACCATCGCCATGCTGGCGCTGTGGTTTAACCTTGCGACCAAAGCCAGCCAGCATCAACACGGATATTGGCGCTGGTTTGCTGCCAGTGCTGTTATCACGTTCCCGGCAGTACTTGGTGATTTGGCCAGCTACGTCAGCGTCCTGCTCAAACACGGTCAGGTAATGTCATACGCGGCGGATCTCAACAGCCTGAACGGGTTGATTAAACTGCCTCTGACCAGTGACTGGGCCCAGTTTGCCAGTGCATTTCCACTGCTCTTACCCTGGTACATCGCGCTGGGGTATGCCGCCGTCGGAACCTGGACCGAGTTCGAGCGCGGTCAGGCTCTGGTGATTGCTACGCTACCGTGGTTGGCATTTTATCTCATCTGGGCGTTGTATATTGTTCTGTTTTAAAGACTGAACTGAACCATCAGCGGATTGTGATCAGAGGCGTCAGTTGAAGGCGCCTCTGCCTTTTCAAACTTCAGACCTTTATAGAACACGTGATCGAGCGGCAGACCATTAATAAACTGCTTGCGGTGATCCGGTAAATAGCTCACTTCATGTACCCCAATCATCTCCAGTGTCTTTCGCATCACCTGCAGACGCTCTTTACTCCAGCTGTTGAAGTCTCCAGCAATGATCACAGGCCCCGGATGCTGCATCAGCGCCTCAGTCAGTGTGTTCAGTTGGCGTCGATACTCTTTAGTACCATAGGTAAAGTTAACCGCATGGATGTTAACGACGGCTAACTGCGCACCATTCGATAGCTGGTATGTGGCGTATAACGCCGATTTGGGTAAACGAATCCAGGGTTCCAATTCAGTGTACGCGCAGGCTTCCACCGGCAACTGCGGCGCCAGGTTCAACACTCCCGCCGTCTTATCAAACGCTTTAAATGCATCGACCTGATTGCCGTTCCACTTACCCTGATTGATCCAGGCTTTTAGCTCATCGCCCATGCTGGCTTCTTGCAACAGCACCAGTTGTTTATCGGCAGAAAATTTGTTCAATGCCCGGCGCCAGTTGGAGCGGTTCTGTTTGTAGATGTTCCATACCAGAATATTCAGCCGACCATTGTCATCTATGGCAACAGGTGCAGGGTTGTCATAGCAGCGCAACGCCAGCTCAACATCACTATTGGTAATGGTAGACAATTGAGGCTGTTCCGGAAGGGAAAATACGACCTGATAACCGATCGTCATGCCAGCCGCGACCACGGCCGGTACACCAAATAGTAGCTTTTTCTTCATATAGGGAGTCTTACCAATAACCAGTCACCATCAAGCTGGGTTGGCTGGTGTTAACATCGCTGGCCTTGGTAGAAAAAAGAGCCTTGCGGCTCTTTGGTAAAATCTGTTTAGATTGCGTCTTCGTCTTCTTCGCCAGTACGGATACGCACCACGCGTTCCACATCGGTAATGAAGATTTTACCATCGCCAATTTTGCCAGTTTGTGCTGTTTCAATGATCGTGTCTACACACTGATCCGCCACATCATCCGTAACGACAATTTCCAATTTCACTTTCGGCAGAAAGTCCACCATGTACTCTGCGCCGCGGTATAACTCCGTGTGACCTTTCTGGCGCCCAAATCCCTTTACTTCAGAGACTGTCATACCGGTAATCCCAACTTCGGCCAGCGCCTCACGAACATCATCCAGTTTGAACGGCTTGATAATCGCTTCGATCTTCTTCATGTTCATCCCTTAAACTTTGTTATTTTGGCTATTATCTGTTAGCTGACAACAACAATCAATAAAAAGCCCAAGCATCAGCCCGGGCTTTTCTCGACGATTGCACTGCAAAAATTATTTCAGGCTGGCGAAGTACGCAGCCACGTTTTCGATGTCTTCATCACTGAGCATCGCAGCCTGAGCTTGCATCACTGCCGCCAGACCGCCAGTACGTTCTTTATTTTTGTAGGCTTTAATCGAACTGACTAAGTATTGCTCACTTTGTCCCTTCAGGTTCGGATACCCCGGGATCACCGCAATACCATCCGCACCGTGACACGCAGCGCATACGGCCGCTTTCGCTTTCCCTGCTTCAATATCACCAGCAGCCATGGACTGAGAGGCCAACAAACTCATTCCAAGCACCATTCCTAGAGCGACTTTATTCATTGCTTTTCCTTATGTAATCGTGGTTTTTATGCGTTTTTATTGTACGATTTTGACACAAAAACGGTTTACTTGTCCCAAATCAGTTCACAATCTTGACCTTTAAATGCCCGGTCGACAAACACACCGGCCACACAAACAACCTGCTCCTGATACATCAGGATCGGCGTACGCCGTCTCAGCCAACTGGGCACTCCGTACTCCTGAAACAGTTTTTTCAGCTTCCGACTGTGGGAGCGCCCTGCCGGGTGCGCACTGAGCCCTGTTGGATCAAACGTCACCCAGAACTGACTCGGGTCGCAATGCGACAAGTTGAGATGCCCCTGGCCTTCGGTATGTATTATTCTTAACTGGCCCAGCCCTTGCGGTAAGCTTAAAGGCTGATCTGGTAAGATTGGATGTTGCCAACCAGACACATCGGCACAATGGGCCACCAGATATAAATGCCCGGCGAAACGACGAACTTCAACTTGGTCGATTTTGAGGCGAGGATTCGCATCCTGCTGTGCACACGCGACTTCCGACCAGATCAGCGCCAGATGAGCGTTGCCCGGCATACGTTGCTGGTGCACGGCGAACCACATCCGGAGAAGGCGGTTACGCATCACCGTACTGCATTCATCCAATGCAGAGATACTCAAGCTGTCGTCCTTCGCGCTGATCATCTGATACTTGTCGGCAAGCAATTCATCCAGCAACGCTTCCTGCTCTGCACACAAACGGGCGCTGCGCTGCACCGAGCGGCGAAAAACTGGCCAACGCTCCGTTAGTTGTGGCGTCAGTTGATGGCGAATAAAATTACGTTCAAAGCGGGTATCCTGATTGCTCTCATCCTCCACCCATTCCAACGATTCACTCAGGGCCAGAGCTTCGATCTGCTCACGAGTGACCTCCAGTAGCGGGCGAATCAACATGCCTTCACCAAAAGATGACACTGGCGCCATGCAAGCCAGCCCTTTCGGCCCACTGCCGCGCTTCAATGCCAGCAGAAAGGTCTCAACCTGATCATCGGCATGTTGGCCCGTCAACAGTAAATCGCCAGGGCGAATATGGCGGTGCAGCGCCTGATAGCGTCCGTCGCGGGCAATCTGCTCCAGACTCTCCCCGCCCTGACGCGCCAGTGTAATTCGCTCAACCACCAGCGCAATCCCGCTTTCCTCACACCAGTGCGCACACTGACAGGCCCAGTCGTCGGCATTGAGACTGAGTCCGTGATGCACGTGAACCGCCACACATGGCACCTGATGCTCTCGCCCATAACGCGCAGCCAGCGCCAACAACACTCGAGAGTCAACACCACCGCTTAGCCCCACCACAAGGCGTGATGAAGGTTGGCAGTAGGGTGTAACGGCAGCGCAAAAACGCGGATAAATATCTAGCATGGGGCTTGAGGGTCAGACAAACGATGAGTGCCATCTTACAACGCCAGTAACGGCTTGTCGCGCGCGGGTTCCGGGGAAATAAAAAAGGCCGGCAGAAGCCGGCCTTTCATGAAACCAAACCAATTATCAGCAGTAACCGTAGTTCATCAGACGCTGGTAGCGGCGCTCACGCAGCGAGTCCTGATCCAGCTGCTCCAGATCTTCCAACTGACGTAGCAGAGTGGCTTTCATGTTGGCCGCCATTTGTGCATGATCGCGATGTGCACCGCCGAGTGGCTCTTCGATGATTTCGTCGATCAATTCCAGCTCTTTCAGACGCGGCGCAATCAGCCCCATGGCTTCTGCTGCCTGAGGTGCTTTGTCAGAATCACGCCACAGAATCGACGCACAGCCTTCTGGTGAAATCACAGCATAAGTTGAGTATTGCAGCATGTTGACGTAATCACCGACACCGATCGCCAAAGCACCACCAGAACCGCCTTCACCCACGACGTTACAGATAACCGGCACTTTCAGGCCTGCCATCACTTTCAAGTTGGTCGCGATCGCTTCTGACTGACCACGCTCTTCCGCACCGACACCCGGGTAAGCACCCGCCGTATCAATAAACGTGATGATTGGCATACCGAAACGCTCTGCCGTTTCCATTAAACGCAACGCTTTACGGTAACCTTCCGGTTTTGGCATGCCGAAGTTACGTTTCACTTTCTCACGCGTTTCACGGCCTTTTTGATGACCGATGATCATCACCGGACGGCCATCCAAACGAGCGACACCACCCACAATCGCTTTATCGTCAGCGTACGCACGATCACCAGCCAGTTCATCAAACTCGGTAAAGACATGCTCAATGTAATCCAGTGTATACGGACGCAGCGGGTGACGGGCCAGTTGAGCGGTTTCCCAGGCACCCAAGTCACTGAAGATTTTTTTCTTCAGCTCCAGGCTTTTCTTTTCCAGTTGCTGGATTTCTTTCTCCAGATCGACGCCTGACTCACCACCGTGACGAGAAACATCACGAAGTGCTTCGATTTTGGCTTCAAGTTCGGCAATAGGTTTTTCAAATTCCAAAAAATTTAGGCTCATCTAGGGATCCTTTTCTACTCGACTCTTTCTGCTTCAGAATCGAATTTTAGTTAAATTCGAGTTCTACCTGGCTTTTGCCAAGTAACTGTTTTAATTCATCTAGCAATGTATCTGATGGCGTAATGCGCCATTCGGTACCCAGCGTCAAACGCGCCCGGGCATCGGCCTTTTGATAGTATACATTGACTGGGACAGTGCCTGCCCGGTGAGGCTCCAGGATCTGACTAAAGCGCTCAAAAAACTGATCGTCAATCTGCTTTGCATTGATCGATACGGACAAGGCACGAGCGTACTTTTCACGTGCGGCACCGAGATCCATAACCTCGCGCGCCGACATTTTAAGACCGCCATTGAAATCATCAAAGCTGACCTGTCCGGAAACGACCAAAATTCTATCTTTTTCCAGCAGCTCTGCATACCTTTCCAACGCATCAGAGAACAGCATCACTTCCATACGACCACTGCGGTCATCCAGGGTCATGATGCCAATTCGCGTACCGCGTTTCGTCGTCATCACTCGGGCCGCAATGACCAGCCCGGCCACGGTAACGCTTTGATCGCGCCGGGTCGGAGTGGCGTCTTTTAGTCGACAACTGGTGTACTTACCGAGTTCCTTGATATAGGCGTTAATTGGGTGCCCGGTCAAATACAGGCCCAGTGTATCACGCTCACCTTCCAGCCAAACTTTTTCCGGCCAAGGTGGCACTTTGGTGTACTTGTGCTCGACTTCTTCCGGTGCGTCGGTCAAAACACCGAACATATCGGTCTGACCAAAAGCCTCTGCCTGATGGTGCTGGCTGGCCGCTTTCACCGCATCATCCAGTGACGCCATCATCGCAGCACGGTGAGGGCCAAGGCGATCGAGGGCTCCGGCATAAATCAGTTTTTCTATCACTCGTTTATTGACTTTCTTCAGGTCGATGCGAGCACAGAAATCGAACAAATCTTTGAAATAGCCATCTTTGTTGCGCGCTTCAAGTATCGCTTCAATCGGACCTTCACCAACGCCCTTGATAGCCCCGATGCCGTAAACGATCGCGCCCGTTTCATCAACGTTAAACCGATACAGACCCGCGTTGATGTCCGGTGGCAGCACTTTTAGCTTCATGCGGATACATTCGTCAATCAGGCCAACCACTTTTTCGGTATTATCCATATCGGCCGTCATGACCGCCGCCATGAACTCGGCAGGATAATGCGCTTTGAGCCATAAGGTCTGGTACGACACCAAAGCATAGGCGGCGGAGTGCGATTTGTTAAAGCCGTAACCTGCAAATTTCTCTACCAGGTCAAAGATTTTCATCGCCAGTTCACCGTCGATGCCATTATTTTCGGCCCCTTCCTGGAACACCGCGCGCTGCTTGGCCATCTCCTCCGGTTTCTTTTTACCCATCGCACGGCGCAGCATGTCGGCGCCACCCAAGGTGTAACCGGCCAGCACCTGAGCGATCTGCATCACCTGCTCCTGATAGAGAATGATGCCGTAGGTTGGCTCCAGAATTTCTTTTAATGACTCATGTTGCCATTTTTCATCCGGATAGGAGATCGCTTCCCGGCCGTGCTTACGGTCGATAAAGTTATCCACCATACCAGACTGCAGCGGCCCCGGACGAAACAGGGCCACCAAAGCAATGATGTCTTCAAAACAGTCCGGTTGTAGACGTTTGATCAGCTCTTTCATCCCGCGAGATTCGAGCTGGAAAACCGCGGTGGTTTCGGAGTTTTGCAGCATCCGGAATGATGCCTCATCCACCAGCGGAATCGATTCGATCCGCACCGGTTCACGCCCTTCACTCTCCAGACGCGGGTTGATCAGGCCCAGCGCCCAGTCGATGATGGTCAAGGTTCTCAGGCCAAGAAAGTCAAACTTCACCAGCCCTGCCGTTTCGACATCGTTCTTATCAAACTGAGTCACCGGGAAGTGCCCTTCTGCATCTGCATAAATGGGCGCAAAGTCGGTGATGGTGGTCGGAGAGATCACCACGCCCCCGGCGTGTTTACCCGCGTTACGGGTACACCCTTCCAGGATCCGGCATTTGTCGATCAGTTCTTTAACTTCTTCATCGGCGTCGTACAGTTCCTGTAACGCCGGTTCCGCTTTGAACGCTTTCTCAAGCGTCATGCCCGGATCCGGTGGCACCAGTTTGGAAATCCGGTCAACAAAGCCAAAGGGATGTCCCAGCACCCGGCCAACGTCGCGAATGACCGCTTTGGCCGCCATGGTACCAAAAGTAATGATCTGAGATACCGCATCCCGGCCGTACATCTCGGCAACGTGATCAATTACCTTGTCCCGCTTGTCCATACAGAAGTCGACGTCGAAATCGGGCATCGACACCCGCTCCGGGTTAAGGAATCGTTCGAACAGCAGATCATATTCCAGCGGATCGAGATCGGTGATTTTCAGGGCATACGCCACCAGTGAGCCGGCGCCGGATCCCCGCCCGGGTCCTACCGGAATGTCATTGTCCTTCGACCACTGGATAAACTCCATTACGATCAGGAAGTAACCAGGAAATCCCATCTGGTTGATCACGTCCAGCTCAATCTGTAGGCGCTCGTCGTAAGCAGGACGTTGTTCTGCACGCACTTGCTCGTCAGGGAAAAGGAACTCAAGGCGCTCTTCCAGCCCCTCACGAGACTTCATTACCAGGAAGTCAGTCTCCGCCATCCCTTCGGTCGGGAACGCGGGCAGGAAATATTCGCCAAGCCGCACGGTCACATTACAACGTTTGGCAATTTCTACCGAGTTCTCCAGCGCTTCCGGAATGTCGGCAAACAGAGCGCACATTTCCTCTTCACTGCGCAGGTATTGCTGCGGACTGTAATTCTTCGGCCGGCGCGGATCTTCCAGAGTGTATCCATCATGAATTGCCACACGAATCTCATGCGCTTCGAACAGCTCCTGATCAAGGATCACCACATCGTTCGTCGCCACTACAGGCAATTCTGCCTGCTGTGCCAGCTCAAGAGCAAAATGCAGATAGCTCTCTTCGTCGGGGCGTCCGGTACGGGTCAGTTCAAGGTAAAACCGCTCAGGGAAATACTGCTGATAAAACGCCACGCAACGCTCAACCTGCGCCGTATTGCCTTTCAGCAACGCTCTGCCGACCTCACCGCTCTTACCGCCGGAAAGCAGGATCAGCCCCTCGGCGTGCTCTGCCAGCCACTCTTTATCGATCACCGGTTGATGTTGAATGTGACCACGTAAGTAGGCTTTCGAGATCAGCAGTGTCAGATTTTTATAGCCGACGTTGTCGGCCGCCAGCACTGTCAGACGAGTTAGATCGTCTCCAAACTCTGGCGACTGCATGGCAAAGTCAGCCCCGATGATCGGCTTGATCCCGCAGCTGTGTGCGGTGCCGTAAAACTTCACCAGACCACACAGGTTGGTAAAATCGGTGAGCGCCATCGCCGGCATGCCCATTTCGGCGACTTTTTTGACTAACGGCGGCACTTTGGACAGGCCGTCAATCATGGAGAAGTCGCTGTGAACACGCAGGTGGATAAACTTAGGGTCTGACATTAACGGTTTCCGGGGTAACTCAAATTTCCGAACATAATCAGGCTATTTTACGTGAATAGCCTGCAGAATAAAGCACTAGTCCAAGCCAAGTGCCTTTTTGACTGGCTTGAAACTCTTGCGGTGTTGATCGATCACACCGTGTTGCTCGATGGCCTCAAAATGGGCTTTGGTCGGATAACCTTTGTGCTGGGCAAAACCGAATTGCGGATAGAGCACATCCAGCGCTTCCATTTCCTGATCACGCACCACTTTGGCAAGAATCGAGGCCGCACTGATCTCAGCAACGCGCAGGTCCCCCTTGACCACCGCCTGAGCGGCCATGGGCAACTCTGGTGTACGATTACCATCAATCAATGCCATATCCGGCTGAATCGCCAGACCAGCAATCGCGCGTTGCATCGCCACCATCGTTGCCTGGAGAATGTTCAGTTGATCGATCTCCTGCGGTGAGCAGCGTCCGACTGACCATGCCAGCGCTTTTTGCTTAATTTCCGGCAATAAGGCCAGACGCTTTTTTTCTGAGAGTTTTTTGGAATCCGTCAGTCCTTCAATCGGGTTGTTCGGGTCCAGGATCACCGCCGCGGTCACCACATCTCCAACCAACGGTCCACGCCCGACTTCATCCACACCAGCAATAAGCTGGTAGCCTTGAGGGTATTCAAACGGAGGAAGCGGTTTTTTTTCTACTGCCATGGGTTACTTCTGCTTGTTAATGAGTGTCAGGACGGCATTCGCCGCTTGGGCATCCGCGTCTTTACGGATCCAGTGATGCATTTCGGTAAACTTATCCAGCATGATGCGGTTGTCGGACTCCAGTAAGGTGACCACTTCACGATAAAGGTTATCAGCGGTGCACTCCTCCTGTAGCAGTTCTTTGACCAATTCACTGTCAGAAAGAATGTTGGGCAGTGATACGTACTTGGTTTTGAGTAGCCGCTTGGCGAGAAACGCCGTCAGTGCGTTGACCCGGTACCCCACCACCATCGGACGTTTTAGTAGCATGCATTCCAGTGCAACCGTTCCGGACGCCAGCATCACCGCATCGGCCGCGGTAATCACGTTACGGGCCGTATCATCGACCAAGCGGAAATCCAACTCAGGTGCCAGCGCTTGCCACGCAGCTTCGAACTGTTCACGGCGTTTCGGATTGACCACAGCCACCACAAAACCAAGTTGCGGATACGTCTGATGTAGCTTTTTGCACGTGTCAATAAACGGCTCCGCCAGCATTTTCAGCTCGCTGCCTCGACTGCCTGGCAAGACCGCCAGCCATTTACGATCCTGATCTAGCCCCAGTAGTTCTCGGGCCGGCGCTTGCTCAGAGACCAGCGGAATCGCATCCGCCAGCGTATGGCCAATAAACTCACACGGCACATCAAACTGGTCGTAAAACGCCTTTTCGAACGGCAGGAATGCCAAGACCAGGTTAGTCGCGTCGGCTATCTTGTGAATGCGTTTTTGACGCCAGGCCCAGACTGACGGAGAGACATAGTGCACGGTTTTGATCCCGGCCTGTTTGAGATCTAGCTCAAGACGCAGGTTAAAATCCGGCGCATCAATGCCGATAAAAACATCCGGTGGATTGTCAGTGAAGTACTTCACCAGAGAAGCTTTGACGTTCAGCAAACGCGGCAAGCGCCCGAGGACTTCAACCAGTCCCATCACCGCCAACTCTTCCATATCAAACAAAGATTCGCAGCCTTGGGCGATCATTTTCGGACCGCCAATGCCGACAAACTCGGCATCCGGATAGTACTGTTTTACCGCTTTGATAAAGCCTTCACCCAACGTATCACCCGACAGCTCGCCGGCCACAATACCAATGCGTAATGGTTTGTTCATCTTCCGTTCCGTTTGTCCTGTTGTATTTTATGCCTAACGCTCAAACCTTAAGCGCTTGCCATAAAACACAAAAAGACCGCCATCGTGAAACGGCGATCTTTTGTGTGATATCAGTATCCGATGTTAGCGGATAATGCCACGCTCAGTGTTTTCCAGCATGTCAGAGAAACGGGCCACCGACGGCCACTCTTGTGCCATCTCTTTCAGCACCGGTTTGACTTCTTCCAGCGTTTTACCTGAGCGATAGATTTCCTTGTACGCTTTCTGCAACGCACGAATTTCCGCTTTTTCAAATCCGTTGCGTTTCAGGCCAACCAGATTCAGCCCAAATGGTGATGCGTGATTCCCTTGCGCCAGTACGTAAGCCGGTACATCCTGAACCACCGCAGAACATCCACCGATGTACGCGTAGGCTCCCACGGTGCAGAACGGATGGATCGCAGACAAGGCCATGACCCCCGCGTAATCGTCGACCGTAACGTGCCCACCCAAGATCGAGTTGTTGCCGATATGAGTGTGGCTCCCGACAATAACGTCGTGCGCAATATGGGCATTAACACAAAACAGGTTGTCATCGCCGACAACCGTTTCGCCTTTGTCTTGCGCTGTTCCCCGGTGGATCTGAACACTTTCACGAATCACGTTGCGATCGCCAATGATCACTTTGGTGTCTTCGCCGCCGTATTTCTTATCCTGGTTTTCTTCGCCAATCACCGCTTGTGGGAAAATACGGTTCTCTTTGCCGATCACTGTATTGCCCTTGATCACCACATGCGACATCACTTCGGTCCCTCCACCGATCGTCACACCCGAAGTGATATAAGTAAATGGCCCGACTTTCACATTGGCGCCAATGACGGCCCCGTCTTCGACCACCGCTGCCGGGTGGATTTGAGCAGTTTCATGAATCATATCAGAACTCTCGGCGTGCACACTTCAATTCAGCAGAACAAACAACGTCACCATCAACTTTCGCAACACCGTTAAATGCAGCGATGCCACGGCGCTCTTTCACAAATTCAACTTCGATCACCAGTTGATCACCGGGTGTCACTGGCTTGCGGAACTTGGCGTTATCGACGCTGGCAAAATAGTACAACTCGTTTTCAGATGGTGCGCCAAAGGATTTAAACGCCAGCAGGCCAGTGGCCTGTGCCATCGCTTCCAGGATCAAAACACCTGGAAAGACAGGAAATTGTGGGAAATGACCTGTAAATTGAGGTTCATTCACTGACACGTTCTTGATTGCCGTCAGGTATTTTTCTTCCTGAAAGTCGGTCACGCGGTCAATCAGCAGGAAAGGATAACGGTGAGGTAATAATTCCTGAATTTCAGTGATGTTCATTGTTTTGTTTTCAGTACTCAAAGTCATATTCCTAATTCAAATCTTCTAAGGATTGAGTGGCATTATAGATGAAAAAGACTCGCGGTTCGCGAGCCTTTTATGAGCGAGTCAGGAATCCTCACGATTCCTGTTTCGGCTCCAGCAGCTTCTCAACCGCTTTCAGGCGTTTGTTCATCTCATCAATACGATGAACCCGAGCTGCTGTTTTACGCCACTCTTTGTTTGGCTGTAGTGGAATACCAGATGAGTACATGCCTTTCTCTTCGATACTCCGCATTACCATACCCATACCAGTGATCGTTACGCCGTCTGCAATTTCAATGTGACCATTGATGACCGACGCACCACCAATAATGCAGTATTTACCAATTTTGGTACTGCCTGCGACAATAGTACCACCAGCCATGGCTGTACCATATCCGATGTGCACGTTATGGGCGATTTGCATTTGGTTATCGAGGATCACATTGTCTTCAATAACGGTGTCGTCCAGCGCACCACGGTCAATAGTGGTGCCGGCACCGATTTCAACTCGGTTGCCGATACGAACGGTGCCAATCTGAGGAATTTTGATCCACTCCCCTTTCTCATTGGCGTAACCAAAGCCATCGGAACCAATCACTGTGTTGGCTTGCACCAGACAATCAGACCCAATCATCACATCGTGATAAATCGACACATTCGCCCACAACTTGGTGTTGGCGCCGAGCGTGGCATTCTTACCGATAAAACAACCCGCTCCAATCACCACGTTATCACCTAGCGTGACCCCAGACTCAACGACCGCATTTGCTCCGATCGACACATTGCTCCCCAGCCTGACGTCCTCAGCGATGACCGCTGACGGTGCAATGTCACTGGCCGGAGACGGCGTGCTGTCAAGCGCTTGCGCGACTTTTGCAAACGCCACATACGGGTCATCCACTACCAACACATTGCCCTGGCAAAGCTCACGCTGAGCCGCTTTCACCATCACAACCGTTGCCTTGCAATCAGCCAGATGTTTGGCGTATTTCGGATTTGACAAGAAAGTCACGTGACCTTCAGCCGCCTTATCCATCGGAGCCACCGTCGACACAGTTGCCTCTGCGTCGCCGTGTAGCTCCCCCCCGGTAATAGTGGCCAAGTCGGCCAGAGTCAGAGTTGTCATATCGCTATTATTTTAGTGCTTTGATTACTTTTTCAGAGATGTTGTTTGCAGGTTTGGCGAAACGCACGGCTTGCATATCAATCACCATATCGTAGCCGTCTTGATTGGCCACTTTCTCAACCGCATCCTGAATCACTTTAAACAACTTTTGTGTCTCTTCTGCTTCACGTTTCTTAGACGCTTGATCCAGTGCTTGCGCTTTGATCTTGTATTCGCTGTCCAGACGGCCGATCTCGATACGCAGCTTTTCAACCTGATCCGCTGACATCAGCTCGCCATCACGCTTGAGCTTGTCGATTTTCGTCTTCGCCTGAGACTGAATTTTCTTCAGTTCATCGGCTTTGCCTTTAAAGTCTTTCTGCATTTTCTGCATCACAGCTTCACGTTGAGGCAGAGCCTGAAACACCTGAGCTGTGTTGATGTAGCCAATCTTCTGAGCAGCTTCTGCGGCATTAGCAAAGAATGAAGACGTAAGAACGATAAGGCTTACACCAGCCGCTTTAATCATTTTATTCAAAATATATTCCTCTGTTAGAAGGTTCTGCCGATAGTGAAAGTGAAGAATTCCTCATCGTCACCTTCGTAAATCTTAATAGGTTTCGCAAGTGAGAAGACCAGTGGTCCCATTGGTGACATCCATTGCAGGGCTACACCGTATGATGCGCGATAATTCGTTGGATCTGAGTAGTCATAGTAGTACTTGTCACCATAGTCTGCACCGCCACTGCGGTAATCAAACTCAGTATCCCAGACACTGGCAGCATCCAGGAACACGCTGGTACGGATCTGGTTACGCACTTCATCCGACGCAAATGGCGTAGGGACGATCAGCTCCAGACTGGCCAGTGCCACCGCGTTACCACCGACCGAATCATCCGTTGCTGTATCCGCACCGTTGTTCGAGCCGGAGTAATCTCGGTACACCGCTTTCGGGCCAGCGCTGTTCGAACCGAAACCACGCAGCGAGGTAAAGCCACCGGCATAGAAGTTTTCATAGAACGGGTACAAATTATCGTTGCCGTCGGTTTCGCCGTAACCATTGCCGTACCCCAAACGACCACGCATCAGAAGAGTAAACTCATGCTTTTTGGTCAGTGGGATATACTGACGGATATCGTACTGCAGCTTAAAGTACTGCGTGTCAGAGCCAGGTACGGTTACTTTTGCCGAGGCACGTTGGTAATTCCCTGCGGTCGGGAAATAGCCCCGGTTGAGGTTGTTGCGTGTCCACGACAAATTGATATCGAAATCATCGGTTTGCAGGCTGGTCGCATTACAATCGCCCATACTGCACAAGAACTGTTCAATCTGCAGATATGGGGTCAGGTTACCGATGTTGTTGTGCGTGTAGCCAACACCGAACTCAAAACGGTTCAGCTCATCAAACGGGAACCCCCACGTCAGGCTGGTACCATAACTTTCGTTGGTATAGTCGACGATACCGGCTTCTGAAGCTTCAAACTCGTTGTAGAAGATCTTGCCGCCCAGGCTGACCCCATCCAGGTTCCAGTACGGATCGCGATAGTCGAGACTAATGTTCTTCTGGTAATCGTTCATCATCGCGTTGATGCCGACCCGGTTACCACTGCCCAGGAAGTTGTCTTGTTGCAAGCCTACCTGGAAGCTGACACCCGACTCTGTACCATAACCGATACCAAAGTTAACACTGCCTGAGTTGGCCTCTTTGACCGTGTAAACCAGGTCAACCTGGTCTTCACTGCCCGGTACGCGCACCGTTTGCACGTCTACCGTTTCAAAGAACCCCAGACGGTTGAGACGGGTTTTACCGGTCTCGATCGATTTCGAGTTCAGCCAACTACCTTCCATCTGACGCATTTCGCGACGCAGCACTTCATCTTTGGTTGAGTTGTTCCCGACAAAGCGGATATCGCGCACGTAGATACGGTTGCCCGCTTCGACATTCACGATCAGAGACACTTCCTGGTTTTCATCATCAAACTCAGGAATGGTACGAACCTGGGGATACGCATAGCCCGCCTCACCCAACGCTTTCTTGACACTCTCTTCGAGCGCAGTGACTGACGAACCGTTGTAAACATCACCGTCTTCAAACGGCACCATACCTTGGAATTCTTTCTCTTTGCCGATCAGTTCCCCCCGGAACTGCACGTCTTTTACCTTGTACGGTTTGCCTTCATCCAGACCCAGAGTGATGTAGACGCCTTTTTTATCCGGTGAAATCGCCACCTGAGTCGAGGTTACCTGAAACTTGAGGTAACCGCGGTCAAGATAATACGATTTGAGCGCTTCAATGTCGCCGGCCAACACCTGTTTCTGATATTTGTCATCGGACAGGAAGTTCCACCATGAAACGTCCACATTGAGATTGAAGCGGCTAAGCAGCTCTTCGTCGGAAAAGACCTCGTTACCAATAAAGTTGATCTGCTGGATTTTGGCCGACACGCCTTCGGTGAAGACAAATTTCAGGTCAGCACGATTGCGTGGCAACGGCGTTACGACAGCTTTTACCGTCGCATTGTATTTACCAACGCTGTAGTAGAAGTCTTCCAGACCTTTTTCGATGTTAGATAACTTGGTGCGATCCAGCGCCTCACCCACCCGGATACCGGACGCTTCCAGGTTTTGAGTCAGTTGCTCTTCTTTGATCGCTTTATTTCCGGAGAAGGAAACGCTGGCAATTGTCGGACGCTCTTTGACCTGCACCACCAGCACATTGCCGTCGCGCAGGACTTTGACATCCTCGAAGTTGCCTGACGTGTACAGGGCCTTGATGATTTCCGCCACATCCTGACTATCGACGTTATCACCAATTCGAACGGGCATTTTCAACAATGCCGCACCCAGTGCCACACGTTGCAAACCTTCAATTTTAATATCCTGAACTACAAAGTTCTCTGCTCCGTTTGCGGAAACACTGGTCGCCAGTAACGTCGCAAACAGAATTTTTTTCATCGCCATACTTGTTTTAGTTATTCCTTACAACAACCCGATGCCCTGTTTAAAGGCGAGTAAAATCATTAAATATTGCCACAGCCATTAAAGAAAAAATAATCACGCCGCCGATTTTATATCCCATTTCCTGCACTTTCTCAGGTACGGGACGACGTATAATCGCTTCAATAGCAAAGAACAGCAGGTGGCCACCATCCAACATTGGCAGAGGGACTAAGTTGATAATTCCTAAGTTGACACTGATTAGCGCCAAAAAGCCTAAGAAGTACACCAAGCCATAATCCGCAGTGGTTCCAGCGCCTTTCGCAATCGAAATCGGGCCACTGAGATTATTTAAACCGACATCGCCAACGACGAGTTTTTTCAACATCGACATGGTCAAATCAATAACCTGACCCGTCTTTTCAACCGCTTTACCGATTGACTCAAATACACCATATTGCAGCTCAAAGCGATAACTTTGCGGCCATTCTGCGACTTCCGGAGCGATTCCTGCGAAGCCGATCGTCTGGCCTTGCGCCTGTTTACTCTCCGGTGTCAACGTCAGGGTGCGGGTTTCACCAGCGCGATCAATCGTCAGTGCCACAGGCACATTCGGACTCCCTTGAATCAGCTCGACCACCTGTTCCCATTCCGTGAGCGTTTGATCATTGGCCCGCAACAGCGTATCGCCACGTTCCAGGCCGGCTTTGGCTCCTGCGCCATTTTCCGACACGTTGCTGATGGTAAGCGAGATGGCCGGCGTAAACGGTTTAAAACCTAACGCTCCCATAGCAGACTCTTTTTCTGGATCAAAGTTCCACTCGGACAAATCCAGATTCAGTGTCTGCAGTGCGCCCAGCCCATCGACTGGTGCCACGGTCAGAGTCATGCGCGGATCACCGATGTGTGAGATCAACGCCATGTTCACTGATTCCCAGTCTGCGGTTTTGACGCCCGAGACCGCTTTAAGTTCCATATCCTGTTGCAAGCCCGCGTCTGCCGCAATGGAATACGGGGTCACTTCACCAACAACTGGCTTCACAGCCGGAATGCCAATCAGAAACACCAGCCAGTAGGCAAAAATGGCAAACAGGAAGTTAAACACGGGGCCTGCGGCCACAATCGCAGTGCGTTTCCACAACGCTTTGCGGTCAAACGCCAGATGCGCTTCGTCAGCACTAACCTCATCAACCCGGCTGTCGAGCATCTTGACGTAGCCGCCAAGAGGAATCACGCACAGCGCGTATTCTGTGCCGTCGTTCCCCTGCTTGGTCCAAATCGATTTACCGAAACCGATGGAGAAGCGCTCGACTTTCACGCCACAGCGACGTGCGACCCAGAAGTGACCAAACTCATGCACCGCCACCAGAATGCCCAGGGCGATAATAAAAGAAGCGAAGTTCCATAAAATACCGGTCATAGCGAACGCTCACGTACAATTTCCAGGGCTATACTGCGAGTCATTCTATCTAGCTCAATCAGGCTTTCCAAGTCGTAGCACTGTAACAAGCTATGAGTCGAACAAATTTTTGACATGGCTCTTTCATTTACCTCAGCAATGTCGGTAAAACGGATACGTTGATTGAGGAAGGCATCGACAGCCACTTCATTGGCGGCATTGAGTGAGGTCGTCGCATGCTGACCTTCATAACAGGCATCAATGGCCAGTTTAAGACACGGATAACGGTCGTAATCCGGTGCCATAAAAGTCAACTCACTTAACTGAGTAAAATCCAGGGGCTGAACGCCCGCCGGCACGCGCTCCGGATAAGCCATCGTCAGAGAGATAGGTGTTGCCATGTCCGGTTCGCCCATTTGAGCCAGTAGTGAACCATCACAATATTGCACCATGGAGTGAATCACCGATTGCGGATGGATCAGCACTTTCAGCTGATCACGTTCGGTGTTGAACAACCATTTGGCTTCAATGTATTCCAGACCTTTGTTCATCATGGTAGCGGAATCCACAGAGATCTTCGGTCCCATCGACCAGTTTGGATGGGCAATGGCCTGTTGCGGCGTCACCTCGGCCAGTGAGGCAATATCACTGTAGCGGAACGGACCGCCAGATCCGGTGAGCAGGATGTGCTGAATACCATTGGCTTTGAGGTCACTGCGCCCCAGGTTGACCTGAACGTCCGTTGGCAGACACTGGAATATCGCGTTGTGTTCACTGTCCACGGGCATGATTTCGGCACCGTACTTTTCAACGGCATCGATAAACAGTTGCCCAGACATCACCAGGGCTTCTTTGTTGGCCAGCAGTACACGTTTGCCCGCTTTGACTGCGGCCATCGTCGGCATCAGGCCGGCTGCGCCTACGATGGCTGCCATGACCGTATCGACTTCATCAAAGGAGGAGATGTGACACATGGCCTCGACGCCAGACAGTACTTCAGTGGTCAGCTTTAGCTCAGCCAATTGCTGTTTGAGTAACAGCGCTGCGTCGTCACAGGCCATCACGGCATATTTCGGTCGCCAGGTTTCGCACAACTGGCGCATTTTGTCTACGTTGGTTCCTGCCGCCAAAGCCACGACAGAGAACTGTTGTGGGTTCTGTGCGACCACTTTCAATGTACTGGCACCGATGGAGCCCGTTGCACCGAGGATTGTTAACTTACGCATAGCAAGAGACCATGAATTTTACAGGCAGGGATGCCCTGCCCGTAGAGATTAGAAGACGAAGTATAGAAGAGCAAAGACCGGGAAAGCCGCTGTCAGGCTGTCGATGCGATCGAGAATGCCACCATGCCCCGGGATGATATTACTGCTGTCTTTAATCCCGGATACACGCTTGAACATGCTTTCAACCAAATCGCCTAACACGGAGATCACCACAGTGATCAGCGTGATCACCAACATCACGACGTGATTGGTAAAAGTAATATCGAACCAGTCCGCTGCAACCCAGCCCACCACCAGAGCTGTGAGAATGCCGCCAATCAGGCCTTCAATGGTTTTATTTGGACTAACGTTCGGCGCCATTTTACGTTTGCCCAGCGATTTGCCGGCAAAATACGCCCCGCTGTCAGCCGCCCAGACCAATAAGCATACAAACAAGACCAGTTTGGCACCGTGATATGGATCGGAGTCAATGCCTTCAGCACGCAGCAGTAACACGCTCCAGAAAAATGGCAATAGCGTCAATATGCCAAACAAGTGACGCAATATCGTGGAATTTTGCCAGCCATCGCTGGATTTAGGGTACGTGATCGCCATCAAGCTGGAGATCACCCACCAAATTCCACCAATCGTCAAAATCGCGTAATGAGCGGGAGTCAACGTATTGAGACTCAGGACATCCGACTGGACGAAAAACAGGCTCGCCCCCCCCACCACAACCGCCGGGATCAACGCCAGAACACGGGAGCGGCAATCAACAAATTGTGTCCACTCCCAGAAGCCGACGAGAGTGACCGCTGCAATCGCCGCCATAAACCATGGTAGCGGCAGCATAAAAATGCCCAGAATAACCAGAGGAGCTAAAATCAGCGCCGTAATAATTCTTTGCTTCAAACTGATGAATCCTTTATGAGTTGTTCATCAATGCCTTGATTTGTTCACCGGTACAACCAAAGCGTCTTTCACGATTAACAAACCAAGTCACTGCATCTAATAAGTGCTCTTCTCCAAACTCAGGCCAATAAACCGGAGTAAAATACAGCTCAGCATACGCCAGCTGCCAAAGCATAAAGTTGCTGATCCGACATTCACCACTGGTGCGGATCAACAGGTCAACATCAGGCAGATCGGCCATAGTCAGATGTTGAGCGATCAGCTCTTCTGTCACATCTGACGCCTGAAGTTGCCCGTCCTGAATCTGCTGGCCCACCACTTTCATGGCCTCGGTGATGTCCCATTTGCCGCCATAGTTCGCCGCAATGTTGATCACCATGCCTGTGTTGCCAGCGGTCATCGCTTCCGCATCGGCAATTTTCGATTGCAAACGCTGGCTGAAACGGGTCTTGTCGCCAATAATGCGCAGACGCAGGTTATTTTTGTGTAATTTCTTCACTTCTGTCGACAATACGCTGATAAAAAGCTCCATCAGAACGCCAACTTCTTCTTCTGGTCGACGCCAGTTTTCGCTGCTAAACGCAAACAGAGTGACCGCTTTAATCCCCAACTTGGCGGCTGTCGAAATGGTTTTTCGTACCGCAGCCACTCCATTTTTATGCCCAAAAACTCGTGGTTTACCCTGAGCCTTTGCCCAACGGCCATTGCCGTCCATGATGATCGCGATGTGTTGAGGTAAAGAGTCAGGAGAGAGTTGTGAGTTCTGCATAAGGAGGTTATGTGGGTTATCAACGGGGCATAAGAGTAGCACAAAAAAACGCTGTGCTGCGAGCACAGCGTTTCCAGAAATGTCGAGTTTATAGGCGATTACACTTCCATCAACTCTTTTTCTTTTGCAGCCAGTGCTTCGTCAACTTTCTTAACAGCTGCATCGGTGAGTTTTTGAATCTCGTCTTGTGCTTTGCGATCTTCGTCTTCTGAAATTTCTTTGTCTTTCAGAAGTGCTTTCAGTTCGCTGTTAGAGTCACGACGGATGTTACGGATCGCCACACGACCACCTTCGGCTTCACCACGTACGATTTTCACCAGATCTTTACGACGCTCTTCCGTCAACGGCGGCAGCGGAACGCGGATCACAGTGCCTGCTGACATTGGGTTCAGGCCCAGGTCAGACTGCATGATCGCTTTTTCAATCTTAGGTGTCAGTTCTTTATCGAAAACCGTGATAGCCAGAGTACGTGCATCTTCAGCAACTACGTTTGCAACCTGGTTCAGAGGAGTTGGTGCACCGTAATACTCCACATTGATACCTGATAGCAGGCTTGGGTGAGCACGACCGGTACGAATTTTAGAAAGGTTATTTTTTAGCGCTTCAACGCTTTTGTCCATGCGCTCCTGAGCGCTTTTTTTGATTTCGTTAATCACAGTTTCACCTTAGATATGTCTTCTTTCTAAAAGAAAGCCTAATAGGGTTTAAGCAAAAGGCAACGCCATCGACCTGAGAGTGTCGATGGCAATTGAGTCTGTTATTCAGCGACGCTGATCAGCGTGCCTTCTGCTTCGCCCATCACCACGCGACGTAGGGCGCCTGGTTTATTCATGTTGAATACACGGATTGGCATTTTGTGGTCACGAGCCAGTGTGAACGCTGCCAAATCCATCACTTTCAGTTCTTTTTCCAGAACAGCGTTGTAAGACAACTTATCATACAGTTCTGCGTCCGGGTTTGCTACCGGGTCTGCGCTAAATACGCCATCGACTTTGGTCGCTTTAAGCACCACATCGGCTTCAATTTCAATACCACGCAGACACGCCGCAGAATCGGTTGTAAAGAATGGGTTGCCGGTACCTGCCGAGAAAATCACCACGCGGCCCTGACGCAGTTCACGGATGGCATCTGCCCAATTGTAGTCGTCACACACACCTTGCAGTGGAATTGCCGACATTACACGTGCGTTCACGTAAGCACGGTGCAAGGCATCACGCATCGCCAAGCCGTTCATTACCGTTGCCAGCATCCCCATGTGGTCACCCACAACACGGTTCATACCCGCTTCCGCCAGACCTGCACCGCGGAACAGGTTACCACCACCGATAACCACGCCCACCTGAACACCCAGTTCAACCAGTTCTTTGACCTCTTGCGCCATACGATCCAGTACCGCAGGATCAATACCAAAACCTTCATTGCCTTGCAGCGCTTCACCACTCAGTTTTAACAGAATTCGTTGATATGCCGGTTTAGGGTTCGTAGTCATGGAGTTTACCTTCCAAAAAAGAGAGTTATTGATTAACAGTCATGGATGAAGGCTCACTTAACCTGCATCCATCACGGCAAATCGGCCGCTACTCATAAAAAGACCGCAGCCATGGCCACGGTCTTTTTATTGTGCACGTCGCTAAGGATTAACCTTTCTGCGCCAGTGCGACTTCTTCAGCGAAGCTCAGGCCTTCTTGTTTCTCGATACCTTCACCTACTTCCAGGCGAACGAATGCAGAAACAGTAGCGCCTTTCTCTTTCAGGATTTCGCCAACAGATTTCTTAGGTTCCATAACGAATGGCTGACCAGTCAGAGAGATTTCGCCAGTGAATTTCTTCATACGGCCAACAACCATCTTCTCTGCGATCTCTGCAGGTTTACCTTCGTTCATCGCGATTTCAACTTGAACCGCTTTTTCTTTTTCTACTACGTCAGCAGGTACGTCTTCAGGGTTCAGGTACTCTGGACGAGAAGCAGCAACGTGCATAGCTACGTGCTTCAGAGTCTCAGCATCGCCTTCACCAGCAACAACTACACCGATTTTCTCACCGTGACGGTAAGAAGCGATAGCTGCGCCTTGAACGTATTGTACGCGACGAATAGTGATGTTTTCACCGATCTTAGCGACCAGAGCAACACGCTCTTCTTCGAATTTCGCTTGTAGTTCTTCAACAGAAGCTTTAGAAGCCAGCGCGTCAGCTGCAACTTTCTCAGCGAATGCAGCGAAGTTAGCATCTTTAGCAACGAAGTCAGTTTGGCAGTTAACTTCAAGAAGAACGGCAACGCCATCAGCGTCTTTGATGATGATCGCGCCTTCAGCTGCTAGGTTACCTGCTTTCTTAGCAGCTTTAGCAGCGCCTGATTTACGCATGTTTTCGATTGCTAGTTCGATGTCGCCGTTGGTTTCAACAAGCGCTTTCTTACATTCCATCATGCCTGCGCCAGTACGTTCGCGCAGTTCTTTAACTAGAGCAGCAGTAACAGCCATTCTCTATTCCTCAGTTGATTCTGGATATGGTAAAAATCAGGGGCCTACATTGTCGGCCCCTGATGCTAACTATAACTTAGTTTATGCGACAACTTGGTTTCACATAAAACTAAGTGTGACACAGAGCCGCTATTATTCAGCTTCTACGAAACCGTCTTTTTCAGCAGCTGCTGCAACGTCTTGGTTACGACCTTCAGACACAGCTTGAGCTGCAGCGTTCAGGTATAGCTGTACCGCACGGATCGCGTCGTCGTTACCTGGGATAACGTAGTCAACACCATCTGGGTTAGAGTTGGTATCAACAACAGCAAATACTGGAATACCTAGGTTGTTCGCTTCTTTAACTGCGATGTGCTCGTGATCAGCGTCGATTACGAACAGAGCGTCTGGTAGGCCGCCCATGTCTTTGATACCACCAAGAGATTTCTCTAGCTTCTCCATTTCGCGAGTACGCATCAGAGCTTCTTTCTTGGTCAGCTTGTCGAAAGTACCGTCTTGAGATTGAGTCTCAAGCTCTTTCAGACGCTTGATAGACTGACGAACAGTTTTGTAGTTAGTCAGCATGCCGCCCAACCAGCGGTTGTTTACGTAGAACTGGTTGCTTGCGATAGCAGCTTCTTTAACAGCTTCAGATGCAGCGCGCTTAGTACCTACGAAAAGAACTTTACCTTTTTTCTCGCCGATTTTAGCCAGCTCAGCCAGAGCGTCGTTGAACATCGGTACAGTTTTTTCTAGGTTGATGATGTGAACCTTGTTACGAGCACCAAAGATGAATGGCTTCATTTTTGGGTTCCAGTAACGAGTCTGGTGACCGAAGTGAACACCAGCTTTCAGCATATCGCGCATTGATACAGTTGCCATTTTAAAATCCTCTATGGGGTTAGGCCTCCACATCCCCCATGAATCCGACCCTGTCTATCAGACGGGCACCCCGGAACATGTGTCGGAATGTGTGTGATTTAAAGATAAAAGTATAGTCGGAAACGTAATCCGCTTCGCCTTTCGAAGAAAACGAACCAAGTTTCCGGCGCGCTTTATATCACAAAACCGCCACTCTTGACCAGAAAAAATTGCCCGTTACCAGGCTGGCAGACGCGCCGTAACTCGCCTTCAAACCACTCAAGCGCCACGGCAGAAATAAGACAAATACACATTCTCAACACATCCTGTTAGAATGCGACCACAAGCACATTCTGTGCTCCAGAATAAACAGAGAGAAGTCGATGTCTATCAAGATCAAAACTGCTGAAGAAATCGAGCGTATGCGCATCGCCGGAAAACTGGCTGCCGACGTTCTTGAAATGATTGAACCTCACATTAAAGAGGGTGTAACGACAGAGGAACTGAATCAGATCTGTCACGACTACGCTCTGGAGCGAGGCGCATACTCAGCACCGCTGAACTACCACGGCTTCCCGAAATCTATCTGTACATCGATCAACCACATCGTGTGTCACGGTATCCCTGCCACACAAGACGAAGTGGGCAGCAATGGTCAGGTAAAGCCAGCGGTACTGAAAAACGGTGACATTATTAACGTCGATATTACCGTGATCGTGCCCAATGATGAAAAGGCCGATCTGAGCGTACGCCCGGAAGGCTACCACGGAGATACGTCTAAAATGTTCCTGGTGGGCGAGGTGTCACCGGCAGACAAACGCCTGTGTATGGTGACGAAGGAAGCGCTCTACGTCGGTATGCGCACCGTCAAACCTGGCTCGACGGTTGGTGACATCGGCAGCGCCATCGAGAAATACATCAAAGACAACAACAAAAAGAACCCACGCAATAAGTTTTCTATCGTGAGAGATTTTTGTGGTCATGGCATCGGCAATGAATTCCATGAAGAACCGCAAGTGGTACATTACAAAAACAGCGACCGCCGTGTACTGAAAGAAGGTATGTGTTTCACCATCGAACCGATGATTAACGCGGGCAAATTTGGCGTAAGCGTCGACGCCGCGGACGACTGGACGGTGTACACCGGCGACGGCAAAAAATCGGCGCAATACGAACACACGATTGTCGTCACGAAAGAAGGCTGTGAGGTGATGACCCTGCGTAGCGATGACACCATCCCGCGTCATATGAACAACCTGTAAGCCTTGTGACCTCCTTTTGAATATCCCCGCCCTGCGGGGATATTTTTTTATTGGCTCCGTTTTGATAAATTGAATGATTATGGAGTTAACCGCATGGATTGCCGCGTATGCCTTACCAATCACCTCTGACTTTTTCTGAACAACAACTCAGCGTCAGTGAACTGAAAAATCAGCTGGACCTGTTTGCCGAGTATCAGAAGCAGGAATTCCTCAAACATCATCCGGTGACCGACTTGGTCCTCGGCCGGGCAGAGTACATTGACCTGCTGCTGTTCCGTTTGTGGCAACACTTTGGCTTTGACGCTCTGCCCAACATCAGTCTGGTGGCGGTGGGCGGTTATGGCCGAGGCGAACTGCACCCCTTATCAGACATAGATATTCTGGTGGTATCACGCAAGCCGTTACCGGAATCGATGGGCACTAAAGTCAGTGAGTTCATTACCTTACTGTGGGACTTGCGGCTGGAAGTCGGCCATGCCGTGCGCTCCGTGGACGAGTGTGCCGACATCGGCCGCCGCGATCTGACCGTGGCCACCAATTTACAGGAAGCGCGCCTGCTGTGTGGTTGTGAAGATACGTTTCATCAGCTCAAGATGGTTATTCATTCTGAATCGTTCTGGCCGAGTGAGACCTTCTACAAAGCGAAAGTACAAGAGCAGCGCGAACGCCACGCCCGCTACCACGACACAACCTACAATCTGGAACCGGACATCAAGTCGACACCGGGTGGGCTGCGCGATATTCACACCCTGGGCTGGATTGCCCGCCGCCACTTCGGCGCCACCTCTCTGTTTGAGATGAGCCGCTTTGGTTTTCTGACCGATGCCGAATACCGTGAACTGGTCGAGTGTCAGGACTTTCTCTGGCGGGTGCGCTTTGCGCTGCACATAGAACTCAAACGCTACGACAACCGGTTGACGTTCGCCCATCAGGTCAAAGTGGCCGAACACCTCGGTTTTGTCGGCGACGGCAACCGCGGAGTTGAGATGATGATGAAAGAGTTCTATCGCACACTGCGCCGGGTGGCAGAACTTAACAAAATGCTGCTCAAGATTTTCGACCAGGCCATCTTAGAAAACGGCATTGAGGCACCACCGCAAATCCTCAGTGATGATTTTCAGCGTCGCGGGCCGCTGATAGAAGCGCGCAAACCGGCGCTGTTTCAGGCCCGGCCAGAAACCATTCTGGACATGTTTATCCATATTGCTAACGATTCAAGCATCGAAGGCGTCGCTCCGCCGACGCTACGTCAACTGCGCACCGCCCGCCGTCGCCTGAACAAGTTTCTCCACACCATCCCGGAGGCTCGGGAAAAGTTCATGGAGCTGTGCCGCCACCCTAACGCATTACATAAAGCCTTCAGCTTGATGCACAAACTCGGAGTACTGGCCGCTTACCTGCCACAGTGGAGCCAGATTGTCGGCCAGATGCAATTTGACCTGTTTCACGTTTACACCGTCGACGAACACAGCATCCGTCTGCTCAAACACATCAATACCTTTAGCTACGCCAGTAATCACGACAAACACCCGATCTGCTGTGAGGTCTACCCTCGGCTGCAGAAAAAAGAGTTGCTGATTCTGGCCGCGATTTTCCATGACATCGGCAAAGGCCGCGGCGGGGATCATTCCGAAATCGGCGCAGAAGAGGCCTACAGTTTCTGTATCGAACATGGCCTGTCCAAACCCGAAGCCAAACTGGTGTCGTGGCTGGTGCTCAATCACCTGTTGATGTCCGTCACGGCGCAGCGTCGTGACATCTACGATCCGGACGTGATAGCCGAGTTTGCGAAAACGGTCCGCGACGAGGAATACCTGGAGTATCTGGTGTGTCTGACCGTGGCCGATATCTGCGCCACCAACCCGGAGTTGTGGAACAGTTGGAAACGCACCCTACTGGCTGAGCTGTTTTATTCAACCCAACGTGCGCTGCGCCGCGGGCTGGAAAATCCGGTCGACGTCCGTGATCGCATTCGTCACAACCAGCAATTGGCGTCGGCGCTGCTGCGCAAAGAAGGCTTTGCCGCACGGGAGATCGAGCTGCTATGGCAACGTTTTAAAGCCGACTACTTCTTACGTCACACTCACAAACAAATCGCCTGGCACTGCACCCACCTGCTGCGCCATGACGATCCGGATCAGCCCTTGATTCTGGTGAGCAAAAAAGCCACCCGTGGAGGCACCGAAGTATTTGTCTACAGCAAAGACCAACATGCGCTGTTCGCTACTGTAGTGGCCGAGCTTGACCGACGTAACTTCAATGTCCACGATGCACAGGTCATGACCAGCAAAGACGGTTACGTGCTGGATACCTTTATGGTGCTCGATCAATTCGGTAATGCGGTGGAGGAAAATCGCCACAATGCCATCATTAAGCACCTGACACACGTGCTGCAAGACAGCCGTCCGGTTAAAATCCGGCCGCGCCGGGTACCGCGTCAGCTCAAGCATTTTAAAGTCCGCACTCAGGTGGATTTTCTGCCAACCAAGAGCAAAAAACGCACCCTGATGGAATTTGTTGCTCTGGATACTCCCGGCCTGCTGGCCACCGTTGGGGCAACGTTTGCGGATCTTGGCATCAACCTGCATGCGGCGAAAATCACCACCATTGGCGAACGAGCCGAGGATTTATTTATTCTCACCAGTCACAATGGCGGCCGCCTGAGCGAAGACGAAGAGCAAGCCCTGCGGGCTTCACTCATCGACAATGTGGCTGAGCTGGCACCGAACTAGCGATCTCGCCCACAAGTTAGGCATTTGGTTTAAATATCAGCTATCTGACACATTTTTAGACTGCTACAGTAGGAAGGTGGTACTGTTTCAGAGACAAACATTAAGAGGTCACTTATGTATCCAAACCTCACCGGCTTAGGCATCCAGGATCCTAAACAGATAGAGCGCTACTCTCTACGCCAGGAAGCGCACAAAGACGTACTGAAGATCTATTTTCGTAAGCAGAAAGGCGAACTGTTTGCGAAGAGTGTCAAGTTCAAGTATCCGCGACAGGTGAAAAACGTCTTGGTCGACAGCGGCAGCCATCAATACAAGGAAGTCACTGAGATCAACCGAAACCTGACTCTGGTTATCGATGAACTGAACAAACTGACCAAGCCGGAAAAACACACTGAAACAGATATTAAGCAGAAGATCCTGTCGGATCTCAAACATCTGGAAAAAGTAGTGGCCAGCAAGATCGCTGAGATTGAAGCTGATTTAGACAAACTGAAATAAACACAAAAGGCTCCATTCGGAGCCTTTCTTTTCTAGAACACGGACAGCTAAGCTTTCAACTCAGCCAACCCGCAAAGTGTCCAACCAGATACAATGCAATCCCAGCCATGATCCCGGCAACAATGTCGTCCAGCATAATCCCGAAGCCACCGTGGACGGTTTTGTCCAGCCAACTGATCGGCCAGGGCTTGATCATGTCGAAAATTCGGAACAACACAAATCCTGTTAACAACCATTTCCAGTCGCTGAGCGGGATCTGAAACCAGGGCACCACCAGCATGGTGATCCAGAAGCCGGAAAATTCATCCCAAACAATCGAGCCGTGATCATGCACTCCCATGTCGTCGGACGTAACCTGGCAGATTTTGATCCCAATCAGACACGACGCCAGTACCGCAATGATGTACAACGGCAAAGGCAACTGCGCCAGCAACAGGAAGAACGGCACCGCCGCCAGTGTCCCCATGGTGCCCGGGACAATCGGAGACAATCCGCTGCCAAATCCGGTAGCGAGCAGGTGCCAGGGATTTTTCAAAGAAATCAAAGAAAGTGGATTGGTCATTTTCCTGCCTTAAAGTGGTCAAAACCGTGCAGTTGCCATTCTACCGGCTTGCCGCCCTGATGTAACTCGAACGTACCGGCCGGGCGAATCTGGCCGATACAGGTGATTTTCGTACCACAGTGCGCCAGCGCACTGTCCAACGTGCCCCGGTACTCTTGCGGGACGGTGAAACACAGCTCGTACTCTTCCCCACTGGTCAGCGCGTATTGCTGCGCTTGGGTGGTATCACCGAGAAACTGCAACAGTTCCGCCGACAATGGCAATTCCGCCACATCAATACTGGCACCGACCGATGAACGTTGCAGAATGTGGCCCAGATCGGCAATCAGACCATCTGATATATCGATAGCCGCGCTGGCAATATTCAACAGAGCCTGCCCGGCCAACACCCGAGGTGTAGAGATAAAATGGCGCTCTTCCAGTTTATCGGCAAACGGCAAAGACCGTTTGTTCGCATCCAGAATCACATCCAGTCCGGCGCGGCTATCACCGAGATCACCAGTCACGTATATCCAGTCGCCAACCTGAGCAGTGTGGCGAGTCAGGGCACGCTCTTTCGGGACGAACCCTTGCACCGTCAAGGTCAGACACAACGGCCCCTTGGTGGTATCCCCGCCGATTAGCTGAATACCAAAATAGTCGGCAAGCTGGAAAAAGGCGTCACAAAAAGGAGCCAGCCAAGCTTCGTCTGCCTGCGGCATGGTCAGAGCGAATGAGACCCATGCAGGCGTGGCTCCCATGGCGGCTAAATCACTGATGTTGGAAGCCAGCGCTTTGTGCGCCACCCAACCCGGGTTGGCTGATTTCAGAAAGTGAGTGCCTTCCACCAGCGTATCGGTGCTAATGGCCAGCGCCACATTGTCCGGCGGCTGAACCAGTGCACAATCATCGCCGGCCGCCAATAGCACATCTTTGCGCTGCGACTGGCGTCCCACAAAGTATTTTTCGATAAGGTTAAATTCCCCAGACATTGGCAGGTCCTGGTTCCTTATGACTGATTGGCATGCCGACCCGTCATGGTCAGCATGAGTTAATTATCACAAAAAAGGCCAGCGTGTGCTGACCTTTTTATTTACAGAAAACGTTTATTTCTTACGTACATGCGGTGCGGCTTTGTCCAGCACACCGTTAACAAACTTATGGCTGTCTTCTGCGGCGAACACTTTAGCCAGTTCGATCGCTTCGTTGATCACCACTTTGTAAGGTACATCTTCACGACGGGTCATTTCGTACATCGCCAGACGCAGCAGCGCCAGCTCCATCATGTCCAAGTCCTGCATCGGACGGGACGTGTATGGGCGGATCTTGCTGTCCAGCTCTTTGTGGCTCAGTACCACACCGGTCAGAAGATCACGGAAGTAAGCAACGTCAGTTTCTGGTGCAGCCAGAGCAGGCTCAGCGGCATGATGTTCTTCTTCATCATATTTGCCACCAGAAAGGAATTGTTCTTCGATAGTTGCTACGTTCTCATTGGTAATTTGCCATGAGTAGATAGCTTGTAGCGCAAATTGACGTGCATTACGACGTGCGGCTGGTTTCACACTGGCCCCCATTAGGAATCAATTTCAGACAGAACGTTAATCATCTCAAGTGCGCTCAGTGCAGCCTCTGCACCTTTGTTACCAGCCTTGGTTCCTGCGCGTTCAATAGCTTGATCGATAGTATCAACGGTCAAAACACCAAATGCCACAGGAATGCTAAACTCCATAGACACTTGCGCCAGACCTTTATTCATTTCACTGCAAACATAGTCAAAGTGTGGTGTGCCACCACGAATTACAGAACCTAGCGAAACGATAGCATCAAATTTACCGGTTTTTGCAACACGTTGTGCAACCAGTGGTAGCTCGACCGCACCCGGGCAGCGTACTACTGTGATGTTTTCGTCGCTCACTTGGCCGTGACGCTTTAAAGTGTCGATGGCACCAGACAACAGGCTTTCGTTAATGAAACTGTTGAAACGAGAAATCACAATCGCAACTTTTGCATTTGGTGCAGGGAAACCACCTTCGATCACTTTCATAAGCTTTCCTTTAACTTTGTTCATCAAGTGAGAATCGCCGGATTCTAGCATAGATTTGTGAGCAATATCTAATGGAAATTTGCCACGTCGGCTCCACCTTCTGAGTAGGCACAGCACCGAGCAACGCTTTCTTCATCAGCCCCAGCAGAAAAAAACACAGCCCGCATCGCGGGCTGTGTGACTGTCTCTGTCTGTCAGGTCAGAAGCGGGACTATTCGCACACGTATTCAGCAACGTTAAGGCCAAATCCCCCCAACGCATGGTACTTCTTATTGCTGGACGACAGGAGACGCATATCGTGCACGCCCAGGTCAGCCAGAATTTGCGACCCAACCCCCACACGGCGAGAGGTGCCCTGTTTCTTCGCCATGGTCGGAGCCTGTCCGTTGTCCTGAGCTTCAAACATTTTGACCCGGTGGATGAGCAGATCCGCCGATTCTTCATTCCCCAGGATCACCAGAACCCCACCTTCCTGGCCAATGCGTTTCATCGCTTTGTCCAGCGTCCAGCTGCGCTCAGCATTGCGATCACTGCGCAGCAGATCAGTAAAGGTATCCTGCAGATGCACGCGCACCAAAGGCGTATTTTCCAGGCTGCCTTTTTTCAACGCGTAGTGGATCTGATTGTCGATGGTGTCACGATAAGTCACCAGTTCAAATTCCCCAAACTCGGTCGGCAACTTGCATTGAGCAACGCGTTCTATCGTGGTTTCGGTGTTGTTGCGATACTCTATCAGATCCGCAATGGTGCCGAGTTTGATGCCGTGTTTATCGGCAAAAATTTCCAGATCCGGGCGGCGTGCCATGGTGCCATCATCATTGAGGATTTCAACGATCACGGACGCAGGCTCCAGCCCCGCCAGACGCGCCAGATCACACCCCGCTTCAGTGTGCCCTGCGCGGGTCAGTACTCCACCGTCCTGTGCCGCTAACGGGAAAATATGGCCCGGTTGAACCAGATCCGACGCTTTGGCCTCTTTCGCCACCGCCGCTTGAACCGTGCGTGCACGATCTGCCGCTGAAATGCCGGTTGTCACGCCCTCAGCCGCTTCAATGGAGACAGTAAAATTGGTGGTGTACTGCGCATTATTGTCCTGCACCATCGGCGGCAAGCCGAGAGACAAACAACGTTCTTTGGTCATGGTCAGGCAGATCAGGCCGCGTCCGTGGGTGGCCATGAAGTTGATCGCTTCCGGCGTAATGTGCTCGGCAGCCATGATCAGATCGCCCTCGTTTTCGCGATCTTCATCATCCATCAGGATCACCATTTTCCCCTGACGAATATCATCAATAATTTCCTGTGACGTACTAATCGGCATGATTTTATTCCTGTTGTTTTGGGCTATTCATCGGCCAGGCGGCCCGCCAAGTTAGGCAAAGCCGTTTTGTTGTAAGAATTCCATTGTCAGGCGAGACTGCGGCTCCTGGCTTTCATCAGCGCCCTGCAGCAGACGCTCCATATATCGGGCCATCACATCCACCTCGAGATTCACCCGGCGTCCGACCTGAAACTGGTCAATGGTGGTTTCCTGAGAGGTGTGCGGTACGATCGTCAGTTTGAATGCGTTTTTACGCAGGCCGTTGACCGTCAGGCTGATGCCATCCACCGTCACCGACCCTTTTTCAGCCACATAACGTGCAATCTCTTGCGGCATCGCGACCCACAACTCGATTGCCCGTCCAACCAACTGACGTTCAATAATCTCGCCCACGCCATCCACATGACCTGAAACAACATGGCCACCAAACCGCGTGGTTGGCAACATGGCTTTTTCCAGGTTGACTGTATCGCCAACCTTGTAGCCAGTGAAGCCGGTTTTGTTCATCGTCTCGACCGACAGGTCTGCCGTATACCGGCGTCCATCAAGGTGTGTTACCGTCAGGCAAACACCATTGGTGGCAATACTGTCACCCAATTTCACGTCGCTCATGTCCAGTTGACCGGCATCGACCGTCACACTGATGTCTTCCCCTTTTGGGGTGATGGCAGTCAGGGTACCGACCGCCTCAATAATTCCGGTAAACATATTCGTTAATCTTTGTGTTTTAACTTAGCCACGATACGAAGGTCATTTCCTACCGGGCGTACATCCTGAATATCCAGCTCGATCGCCTGGTCCATCGTGTCCAGTCCCAGTGCGCCGAACAGGCCTCGTCCATCACTGCCCATCAGTTTTGGCGCGAGATAAATCACCAGCTCATCCACCAAACGCTGTTTGAGCAGCGCGCTCGCCAATGTGGCGCCGGCTTCAACCCACAGGTGATGAATGTGATGCTCGTTGGCTAAAATAGCCAGTGTCGTCGCCAGATCAATGTGACCATCTTCAGCCAACTTAGTGGCGACATCCCCTTGCGGAGACACAACCAAGACCTCTCCAGCCGTATTAAACAGTTTAAGTGTTGGCAGCAGATTTTGCTGGCGATCGAGGATCACCCGCACAGGCTGGCGTACATCCTGGCGTGCGTAATGCGCCGTTACTCCAGCAGGAAGATCGTCGTAACGCACATTCAGAGAAGCGTCATCGTCAATTACCGTACGGCTAGTTGAAAGCACCGCGCCGGCCTGTGCACGGTATTTCTGGACATCCTGACGCGCGGCATCAGACGTGATCCACTGGCTCTGACCATTGGCCAGCGCCGTTTGACCATCGAGACTGGCCGCCATTTTCAGTTGCACGTACGGCATGCCAGTTTTCATCCGCTTAATAAAAGCAGGGTTGAGTGCCAGCGCATCTTGCTCCAGTAACCCCACCGCGACTTCGATCCCCGCTTCACGCAGCATAGTAATGCCTCGACCGGCCACTTTGGGGTTCGGATCTTCCATGGCGCAAATCACTTTGCTCACACCCGCCCGAATCAACCCCTCGGCGCAGGGCGGAGTTCGGCCATAGTGCGAACATGGCTCAAGCGTAACATACGCCACCGCGCCGCGAGCCCGCTCGCCCGCCATACGGAGTGCATGCACTTCCGCGTGTGGTTCGCCGGCACGGTAATGAAAGCCTTCACCGACAATGTTGCCATCGCACACGATGACACAGCCGACATTCGGATTGGGAGCCGTGGTGTAGACGCCCCGTCTGGCCAATTGAATGGCACGGGACATCATTTGATAATCAAGAGGAGTAAAAGTCGGCATGGTGTGCATCAATCTTCCAGCCTGGCGATCTCTTCACCAAACTCTTTAATGTCTTCAAAACTACGGTATACGGACGCAAATCGGATATAGGCCACTTTATCCAGTTCACGCAGCTGCTCCATCACCAGGTTACCAATCATTTCGCTCGGTACCTCGCGTTCACCGGTTGCCCGCAGCTTGGATTTGATCTGACTGATGGCCAGTTCCACCGAATCAGCACTGACCGGGCGTTTCTCCAGCGCACGCTGAATACCACCGACCATTTTGTCTTCATTGAACGGTTCACGATTGCCGTTCGACTTGATCACTTTCGGCATCACCAACTCGGCGCTCTCAAATGTGGTGAAGCGCTCACCACACGCCAGACACTGACGGCGACGCCTGACCTGATGACCATCCGCCACCAGACGAGAATCGATCACTTTAGTGTCGTTCTCAGAGCAAAAAGGACAATGCATATCACCTCCAAGTAATTGATTGGTAGTGTAGCGGAATTGCTTCGGTGAAGAAAACAAAAAGGGGCGTCAACGCCCCTTTTTACGGTGACTTTGCACCAGAATTGCTAGCTACGCGACAGGTAATCTGCCACGCCTACCCATTTGTAACTGGTCAGCTCTTCCAAGCCCATAGGCCCACGGGCGTGCAGTTTTTGTGTTGAGACGGCCACTTCCGCGCCCAGTCCAAACTGTGCACCATCGGTAAAGCGGGTCGAGGCATTAACATACACCGCCGCCGAGCCCGCCGAGTTAATAAACAACTCCGCATTTTTCAGGCTATTAGTTAAGATCGCATCCGAATGACTGGCATTGTGCTGTCGCATATGCTCGATCGCCTCCCGTACATCCGCCACCAGCTTCACCCCTAAGGTGTAACTCAGCCACTCCGTATCGAAGTCCCCGTGCACGGCCTCACGCATTTCAGCGGCACTCCCCAGCAGTGCTTTAGCCTCAGGTGTCGCGACGAAAGTCACACGGCCAGCCAGGCGAGCCGCCAGCTTTGGTAACAGTTGTGCCGCCACGTTTTCATGCACCAGCAAGGTATCGAGCGCGTTACACGCCGATGGACGCTGTACTTTCGCGTTTTCAATCACAGCCAGTGATTTGTCCAGCTCTGCACTGTCGTCAACAAACATATGACTGATGCCGAATCCGCCGATAATCACAGGGATCGTGCTGTTTTCTTTACACATTTTATGCAAACCAGCGCCGCCGCGAGGGATGATCATATCGACATAATCATCCAGCTTGAGCAGCTGGGTCACCAGCTCTCTATCCGGTTTTTCAATGTATTGCACGGCAGCCGCAGGAAGCTTCGCTTTTTCCAGCGCCGATTGAATCACCTTCACCAGCTCCATATTGGAGAAGAAAGTTTCTTTGCCACCGCGCAGAATGCTTGCATTCCCCGTTTTCAGACACAGCGCCGCAATATCGATGGTCACATTCGGCCGCGCTTCGTAAATCACCCCGACCACTCCCAATGGGACACGTCGGCGTGACAGCGACATGCCGTTTTCCAGCACTTTGCTGTCGATTTCGCTCCCCACCGGGTCATTGAGGCTAATCACATTGCGTACATCGTTGGCCATACTCTGCAGGCGCTCTGAGTTGAGCAGCAAGCGATCAAGCAATGCGTCACTCAGGCCAGCTTCACGACCGAGTTGAATGTCTTTGTCATTGGCCGCCAGAATGGTATCAGCGTTGGCTTCCAGCTCATCGGCAATCATGGCCAGAGCTCTGTTTTTCTGCGCCGTCGAGGCGGTTGCCAGGTGGAAAGCAGCCTCTTTGGCCGCCTTGCCCATGTTCATTAAATCCACGTGCTTTCCCTCTTAAGCGTTATTCCGTGATCACTACCATGTCGTCACGGTGAATGATTTCAGAGCCGTAGTCGTAGCCCAGAATAGCAAGAATGTCGTTACTGTGTTTACCGGCAATTTTGGCCAGATCCCGACTGGAGTAGCTGGTGATCCCCCGAGCGATCAAGTCGCCGTGTCGGTTGGTAATGCGCGCCACTTCGCCGCGAGCAAATTCACCACTGACTTTTACCACCCCTTTGGCCAGCAGGCTGCTGCCCTTGCCGACCACGGCATTAACCGCACCGTCATCGATAAAGATGTCGCCGCCCGCCGCCGGTCCGGCCAGGATCCAACGTTTACGATTTTCCAGCGCCTCAGAGCACGGCAGAAAACGGGTACCGTGTGGTTCATCACTGAGTGCGTCAAAAATCACGTTTGGCGCACTGCCGGCCGCAATGATGACTTCAATCCCGGCGCGGCGCGCGATGTCCGCCGCCTGCAGCTTGGTCGCCATCCCGCCGGTACCCAGCGTGGTCCCGGAACCGCCCGCAATTTTGCGCAGCGTGGCGTCGATGGTTTTGACTTCTTTGATCAACTCAGCGTCGGGATCTTTGCGCGGATCGGCCGTAAACAAGCCCTTCTGGTCGGTCAGCAGGAGCAGTTTGTCCGCACCACAGAGAATACCGACCAGTGCTGAAAGGTTGTCGTTGTCGCCCACTTTGATTTCACTGGTCGCCACCGCGTCGTTTTCGTTCACCACGGGAATAATGCCGTTGTCGACCAGCGCATTGATAGTGTCGCGCGCATTGAGAAAACGCTCCCGATCTTCCAGATCCGCGCGGGTCAGCAACATCTGACCGATTTTCAGCCCGTAAATGGCGAACAACGATTCCCACACCTGAATCAACTGACTCTGCCCCACCGCCGCCAACAACTGTTTGCTCGCCATCGAATTGGGCAGTGCGGGGTAACCTAAATGCTCACGGCCAGCTGCGATTGCACCTGACGATACCATGACCACTGAGTGGCCTTGTTTTTTTAACTCCGCACACTGACGGACCAGCTCTACCATATGAGCTCTGTCCAACGCCAGCGTGCCACCAGTCAGAACACTGGTACCAAGTTTTACGACAACCGTTTTGGGTTGCTGAGCGGTTACACTTTGTTGATTCGTTGTCATGATGTCTTTTGAAATGAAAAACGTACGAGAGGCTTTGTTTTAGCAATCCAGCACAGAATTAACAAGCAGAAAAGGTGCTAGAAAAGCACCTTTTTGTATTTCAGAAGGGGAAGATGGGGAAAATCAGACGAATTCAACCGATTCATCATGCAATTCGACACTGAGGCCAAACTTGTCATCCAGAGCGTTAACCAGCTTGAGGTGAAACTCTTCCTGAGTTTTGTTCACATCTTGAATGGCCGGTTGCGGCAGGTCGGTCACTACCCACTCGCCTTCCACGTTATAACGTCCAATGTGATACTTGGCCGCAAAGCCTTTTTCTTCCTGTTCTAACTCCATCCACCAGCCCCAAAACTCGCGCTTTTCCGGGGATTTCTGGTCATTCACGCAGACCGATAAACAGTCAAACAGGTAAAAGCCGTCTGCGCATTGTCCCTCGCGCAAATAAGGCCCAATTGCTTTCAGTGCCGTCAACAAACGATAATGAGTAGGACTTGTCTTCTCTGACATTGTGACTCTCCATTTTCATGTTAAGAATGCCCTTAAACTGGGTAATAATCATATGGTTATTTTCTACCCATAAGTTCACTGTTAACTAAATCCGCTGGAAAGTCATCTAAATAGTTCATCCTCTAACCAATTTATCGCCAAATCGAGGGATTGCTCATATCCTTTTGAAATTGTCTTGTTGCTGATTTTCTTCGCTTTACCGTAGTCGCTAAACAGCGCGACCAACTGGTTGTCCGATGGCGGAGACACAGGATCCCCCTCCATACTCATCGCCAGAATCGGCACCTTAGTTTTTCGGCTGGAGAGAAAACCTTGCACTTTGAGCGACCAAGCCATCATCTGGCCGGCCAGACTGTTGATGTCGACAGCCGATTTGCCCATGCGCGAAGCCAGCACATCCAAATACATTTTTGACATCATTTTCAGTTTATTCGGTGACGACAACACATCGTGAATCGGTGCCCCCAGCGAGACACACGCTTTGATTTTCTCTTGTTCGAGAAACGACAGACGCACCATGGCATTGCCGCCAAACCGGAAGCCAATGAGTCCGACGCGGCGATGATCGACCCAAGGCAGTTTAGGTAACTCATTTAAGACGGCCTGATGGAGGCAGGAGGAATCTTCACTCAACGGCCAGTGGCTGCTGTGCCCGATGGAGGGCATATCGACCGTCAACATCGCGATATCCCGCTTGGCAAAATGATCCCGAAACAGACGCCACATGTCGGTCTGTAAACTGTCCAGCCCGGCGCTGACCATCACCACAGGTTGTGGCTTTTCGGTGTTCGAGAGGTGCAGATTAGCGATGATGCGTTTATTTTTATACGGTACTTCAATCTGCTTGATGACGTACTTAGTTTTCTTCGCTGCATCGTTATAAGCGCTGTTGGCCAGCACCTGCGCCTGCAACGCCAGGTTGTCATTTTTCAGATGCGGATAACCGGCGATGCTAAAGCACAACGAAGCCGAGAACAGCTCATCAGCGGCTTTCTCACCCTGCATATCGTTGGCCCTTTTCTGATGCAGCATACCAAGCCGGGTCCACTCATACGTCCAGTTCCCGCCGTGGTAGCCCATCACCGTATCCAGCCACTCATCCCGGGTACGCGAATGTTTGGAAGACGCGATGCGCGCCAGCACGCTTTCCATCTCTATTGGATCAATGCCCTGCCAGACCCATTGCAGCCGGCGCAAGTTGCGATACCAGGAATGCAGCTCCTGCTGCTGCTTTTCCTCCAGCGCCACCTGACTGCTCGGCATATATTGCGTCAGTGCTGATGTCTCTTTGGCTTGTTTGTGTTTGACAAAAAGCGTTTCTGAGAGGTTCTTGCTGGTTGGTTCTGACATGACATCTTCCGGTTATTGCTTCTGTTCAGGTTATAGTAATAAAAAAAATGACCCATTAAAGGGTCATTTTTCAAAATATTATTTTTTAACCGTGCTTACTTCTGTTTACGGTTGATCGGCTCAATGTATTGAATCGCCATATCCCACGGCTGTTCAATCCAGGTGTCTTGAGCAATATCAACAACATAATCATCCAGCAGTGCTGCACCGGATGGCTTAGCGCACACTGCAATCAATTTCGCTTTCGGGTACATTTCACGCAGCTTGCGAGCAGTGTCGCCGCTGTCGACCAGATCTTCCACAATCAGATAGCCTTCACCATCACCTTCCGGTGCTTTCAGAACACTCATGTCACGTTGATGATCGTGATCGTAGCTGGAGATACAGATCGTATCGACGTGGCGGATGCCCAGTTCGCGCGCCAGGATCGCCCCCGGAACCAGACCACCACGGCTGACTGCCCAGATCCCTTTCCATTGCTCTGCCGGCATTTGTTTTTCAGCCAGCTCACGGCAATGTGTGTGCATCTGGTCCCAAGTGATAATGAATTTTTTGCTCATTGTAGAAAACCTAATAACTTTTTAATTGAATTCGTTAAGCCACGACATATTTGATGATGAAAATCGCTGCCATGACCCAGACGCTGAGGGAGACATCGCGTCCTTTACCGCTGAACAGTTTGATCGCCGCGTAAGCGATAAAACCCATTGAGATACCTTCAGCGATAGAAAATGTCAGTGGCATCAGCAGGCAGGTCACCACCACAGGGGCCGCTTCTGTCAGATCCCGCCAGTCAATGCCAACCAGGCCAGACAACATCAGGATCGCGACATAGAACAGCGCACCTGAGGTTGCGTAAGCTGGGATCATTCCGGCTAATGGCGAGAAGAATAATGCAAGAAGGAACAAAATGCCAACGACAACCGCGGTCAGACCGGTGCGACCACCAGCCGCTACCCCAGACACACTTTCGATGTACGATGTGGTGTTGGAAGTCCCGAGCAGAGCGCCCACAGAGGTCGCCGTTGAATCGGCCAGCAACGCTTTGTTCAACCGTGGAATTTTGCCATCTTTGCCAATCAGTTCCGCTTTGGTCGCGACCCCGACGAGTGTCCCCGCCGTATCAAACAGATCGACAAACAGAAATGCAAACACTACAGAGATCATGCCCACTTCAAATACTGACGAGAAATCCAACTGCATAAATGTTGGCGCAATGCTCGGAGGAGTCGACATTACCCCGCCCCATTGCACATCACCGAATACCAGCCCTAAACCGGTCACCGCCAGAATGGCAATCATCACCGCGCCTTTAATGCCACGATGAACCAGAGCAATCGTCAGGAAGAAGCCTATCGCGCCCAGTACCGCATGCAGTGAGGTAATTTCCCCCAGCGAAACCAGCGTTGCCGGGTTATCCACCACGATCCCGGCATTCTTCAGAGCAATGAATGCCAAGAACAGACCGATACCTGCTGAGATCCCGGTACGCAATGACAAAGGAATCGAGTTGATGATCCACTCACGGATACGAAACAGGCTCAATAAGATAAACAGCACGCCCGACATAAAGACCGCGGCCAAAGCCACCTGCCAGGTGTATCCCATCCCCAGCACTACTGAATAGGTGAAAAACGCATTCAGGCCCATGCCTGGGGCCTGGGCGATCGGGTAATTAGCGACAAAGCCCATGATAAAACAGCCAATGGCCGCTGCCAGACACGTGGCAACAAACACCGCGCCATGATCCATCCCAGTGGCTGTCAAAATACTAGGGTTGACAAAAATAATGTAAGCCATTGTGAGGAAAGTCGTCATCCCCGCAATGATCTCAGTTTTGACTGAAGTGCCGTTCTCACTGAGCTTGAATAGCTTCTCGAGCATGATCAAATCCTATTTAGGTCAAAAGTAAACGGTTGCGTAATCGATTGGCCGAAGATTATAAAGTTATCAAATATTAAATTCCAGACGGAGTTAGGGCTCAAGGCGATATTTTTCGGGGATTTTATGTGTCAGAAACGTCAGGTAATGGATTACAAATCAACAAAACATTTAAAAATCATAAACTAACAAAAAACGTCTAAGGCAAACTAATTGGTGTATTTTTCAACACTTTCTCAATCTTATATGGATAAACAGCGACAATTTCCGCAGTTAATATATGAAGTATCACGAATACATAAGGAGGGATTTGTGCACAAATGGAAACCCCGCGTTAGTATTAAAGCTCTATCGATGGGCTGTTAGCAGGATAAAAAAACGCCACTCAAATTGAGTGGCGGTTGAATCATGTCAGCTAATCAGCTGTAAAGATATTCCAATATAGGGGTGAACAAACTGTTCGAGTCACAAGCGTGAGATCTTAATAACCAAAGCTTGTTGGGTATGCAAAGTTGCCAGTGTAAACAGAGTTGTTTAGCCAGAACGCTGCAGATGGTAAACCTTTCATAACTATCACCTTCTAAAATCAATATAAAAAACAATGCGTTGATTTCTCGGTTCCCTGGAGGCGATAAATCGGACTCATCCTTTGAGCATTTACTCTTCATCTCAGAAGCTGGTTACAAATATACCACCAAGAAATTTAATTACAAGAACAAAAGTGACTCCAGTCACAAAAAAATCACCAAATGACCAAGATCAATAAATTAGTGTAATTAAATTACATAATTGTCAGCTTATTAAAGAAACAAGTTACCAAACCTTACTAAACCAAAAGCATATGACATTATGATGTCAGTAATAATGAACG
>NZ_WXWO01000031.1:0-70886 GCF_009904845.1 Vibrio sp. V38_P2S17PM301
CTATAAAAGTATGAAATCAACACAATATGAGAAAAATCAGGCGCACTAAATCCTTCTTTTACTATGTGTAATCATTTACTTGTCATTTTACTGATAACAACCTGACGTTGATCTAACAGAAACCATCGATTCATTTTGTTACTATCGAGTCCTTTGTCTTCCCCCGCTTCCGCTGGACACCGACAAACAACGCTCACTGCCACATGATCATAAATTGTTACCAGCCCTAACTGATGTGTAACGAAGGTGTGTGTAAGACGTGTGTTAACCTTGTGAGTGTGACGCATAACGAGCGCAATTTTTTAGTCAGAAAGCCCTTTATATTGTCAATAAAACTCAATTATTGGTTGCCGCAGACTCATAAACCCATCAGAATGTCGCACTTTGTCAGTGATCGCTTATCGCGCTCAAGCAACTCGATCGCTGCGTTATATCTTCAACTGAGAATCAAATTTATGGGTTTTACCTCTTTAGGCCTCTCCGCTCCAATCCTTAAAGCCATTCAGGAAAAAGGTTACGACACTCCTTCCCCGATACAAGCTCAAGCCATTCCGGCAGTGATCGAAGGGAAAGACGTCATGGCAGCGGCTCAAACCGGCACCGGTAAAACCGCAGCATTTACACTACCAATTCTTCAGCGTCTGGATAACGGTCAGCGTGTCAAAGGGAATCACGTTCGTGCTTTGATTCTCACGCCAACGCGTGAACTGGCAGCACAGATTCAGGACAACATCGAGACATACAGTCGTCATCTATCTTTAAACTCCACCGTCGTATTCGGCGGTGTGAAAATTAACCCTCAGATGCTACGTCTGCGTAAAGGTGCAGATATTCTGGTGGCGACACCAGGTCGACTGATGGATCTGTACAATCAGAATGCCGTCAAGTTCGACCAACTGGATGTACTGGTTCTCGACGAAGCAGACCGTATGCTAGACATGGGCTTTATCCGCGATATCCGCAAAATTCTCGCGCTATTGCCTGAACAACGTCAGAACCTACTGTTTTCGGCTACCTTCTCCGATGATATTCGTGGGTTGGCGAAAGGGCTGGTCAACAACCCAATTGAAATTTCCGTCACGCCAGCAAACTCCACCGCAAAAACAGTAGAACAGTGTGTGTACCCGGCCGACGCTAAGAAAAAAGCACCGATGCTGGTGAAGCTGATCAAGGACGGAAATTGGCACCAGACGCTGGTGTTCAGCCGCACCAAACGTGGCGCTAACCGCCTGTCGCATTATCTGAACGAACAAGGTATTACCTCAGCCCCGATTCACGGTAACAAGAGCCAGGGCGCCCGTACTAAAGCGCTGTCCGAATTTAAATCCGGCGACATTCGTGTACTGGTCGCTACCGATATCGCAGCGCGCGGTATCGATATTCCGCAACTGCCACAAGTGGTGAACTTTGAACTCCCTAATGTAGCGGAGGATTATGTTCACCGTATCGGCCGGACCGGCCGTGCTGGTGAAGCAGGCAAAGCCATTTCGCTGGTCTGTGCTGCAGAAGCGGATGATTTGTTTGGTATCGAGCGTCTGATACAAACCGTGCTGCCCCGAATCGAGCTTGACGGTTACCAACCAACTAATACGGTTCCGGAATCCAAACTGGATACACGACCAATTAAGCCAAAGAAACCGAAGAAACCTAAAAAGCCAGCAGCGGCACACGCAAATAAGCCGTCGACTAACGAGGGCAACAAAGGTAACCCATCAGCGACACCAAATAAGCGTCGTCGTCGCAAGCCAAATAGCAACGCGTCCGGCAACAACGCCAACGCGACCAAAACAAACGGCAACTCTGGTAAGCCAGCAGGTAAACCCGGTCAGTCACGTCGCAGAGCGGCACCAAAGCCGGCTGTAAAAGCCAATTAAAACGGAAGGTGAGCCACTAGGCTCACCTTTTTTCTTCGTATTTCTTCGTACCCAAGTACAGCCATCCAGTGCCAATCAACATCCTGAGTGTCACTCCGATGCTGTACTCTTCATGCGCATGCTTTGCATAACTGAACTCTTTCATCCGTGCGGAAAACGCACTGATTCCTGCCAAGTGCTGACCGGGGCTGTCGTTGAATTTATCTTCCATGGCATCGGCCTGCGTTGCTCATTTATTGAGAACAGTATAGAAATACCACTGTTCAGCGAATAGAACAAAATGGCTCAGTGGGTTTGAAAAAACGTCGCCGGATGAGTTTCCCCATCCGGCGCTGGTTCAATTGGTCTGTGGCGTCCGGCGCAACATCGCAAGACGAGGCAGTAATAATCCCGCAATTACGACCGCAATCCCGACTAATTGAAGCTCTGTAACAGATTGCCCCATCAAAAATGCTGTCAATACAGCAAACACGGGGACAAAGTTAAAGAACAGAGACGCATTCGACGAACCTAAATGACGCACACCATTGAGCCACAATAGATACCCCGCCACAGTGCCGAACACACCAATATAGACCACCTCCGTTGTTTCTAACCAAGAACTGTTCCACAGCTCTGAAAAAGGATGTACTCCAGGCGTAACCACACACATCAGGCCAATTACGGCGGCGCCACTCAGCATGCCTAAGAAAGTGTATGGAATCACTGGCAACCAGCGGCTGATCCCCTGGCTGCAATAGGTATAGAAGCTCCAGGCCAGCATACCGGAGAACACCAGTTTGTCACCGTGGTTAAACTTCATGTTCACTAACGCTTCCAAATGACCGTTCGTGATCACAAGAAGTACGCCGGTAAGGCTGACGATCAGGCTGAAACATTGTGCCGCCGTCGGGAGTTTTCTGAGCATCAGGCAGGCGATCAACGATGTCATCAGCGGGCTCAACGCCATAATCAACGAACCGTTCGTCGCCTCGGTATATTGCAGACCAGTGAAAAGCCCCAGATTCAGCCCGCCGACGCCGACAGCACTGACCGCAATCACCCATGACCACTGGCCGATACTCAAGTCTGGTAACCGACTGCGAGAGGCTTTCAGATACACCGCCAAACAGGCCGCCGCGATCACAAATCGCCAGAAAACCAGCGTCAGCGCATGCACCTCATTCAGAGCATGTTTGCCAATGGGAAAGCAACTGCCCCAAAAGAAGGTGCAGATGATCAGCAAGATGACCGCTTTAATGGAAGAAGAAGAATTCATAGTCACTCCAGATGACTTGTAAAAGAATGTTTCATAGTGTATTGATTTCAAAATATGGATAAATAAGCATTATTAAGACGGTAAATACCAAAAATGAAACCTAGCTACTCTTTCGACGATTTGCGCTTTTTCTGCACAGTAGCGCGTTTGGGCAGTTTCAAAGAAGCCGCACAGGAGCTGGACATGCCATTGTCCACGTTGAGCCGGCGCATCCGTCAATTAGAAGAAGATTTACAACTCAGGTTGCTGAACCGCGACGCGCACCGAGTTTCGCTGACACATACTGGTGAACAGTACTTCCAGCGCTCCAATGCGCTGTTCGACGAACTGGGGGATATCAGCGAAGATCTGCACAAAGAGAAGCACCAGCCCAAAGGTAAAATCCGGATCAGCGCGCCGATTAACGCCGGTTCCCAGTTTCTTCGCGCTGTGTTCTATGATTTTCTGCTTACGCACCCGGATATACAGTTGGATCTACGCTTTTCAAATACGCTGATTGACATTGAAGCTGAGGGAATGGATGTGGTGTTTCGTGTCGGTAACCCAGTCGTGGATTACTGGATCGCACGCCCGCTGAAAGACATCCACTTTATTTTGTGTACCCGGCCAGACAGCTGCACGGACACCATTTTGCAACCCACTGACTTATGTGGACATCCTGTTATCGTTTGTCATCCGATGTCGGTCTGGCAACTGGTGAACCAACAAACAGGACAAGAGTTTGATTACCAGCCGCAAAAAGATATTCGCCTGGAAGTGGATGAAATTAAGATGCTTACGCACGGCGTAAAAACGGGTCTGGGAATCGGATACATTCCGGATTACTTTGCCAAACCCATGATAGACAGTGGTGAGCTAAAACGCGTATTGCCAGACTGGCACAGCAAAGCAAGGACGCTGTTTCTACTCTACCGGGACAGGGATAACCTGCCACTTCGTGTTCGCTTATTTATTGAATTCGTTATTGCACGTTTTGAAAAGACACCCATTTCGTGATAATGATAGCCTTTACATAATGATAACATTCATATTCTGACCCTAAATGTTTCTTCATCGGGGTTACTGGCTAGGAAAAAAATTATGCACAGTCATGCTCAAAACGCTGCGTTGCCAGACGACAGATTGCACGAATTTACGCGCAAAGATGTCTGGAACGGCTTTACTCATTTAGTGCCTTTATCCTTTTTTGTCGTCATTTTCGGTATTGCTTTTGGTGTGGCGGCCGTCCAAACCGGATTGGATCCTTTTTCCATTGTTTTAATGAGTACGCTGGTATTTGCGGGGGCCTCCCAATTCGCCACGCTCGATATGTGGGGCGCACAGGTACCACTGATTCCGGTATTGATTACGGTTTTTGCCATCAATGCCCGGCACCTGCTCATGGGCGCAACACTTTACCCCTGGCTTCGTCAGCTCTCTCCGATGAAGCGCTACGGCGTTATGTTGTTCGCGTCTGACGCAAACTGGGCGCTCTCAATGAATGCATTTGGCCGCAAAGAACCCGGATTGGGCCTTCTACTCGGGGGCGGCATCGCCCTGTGGTCTTTTTGGATCGTTGGAACCTGGCTGGGGTTTTATTTCGGTAACGCCATTCAAGATCCCGTCAGTCTGGGACTGGATATGGTTATGGGGTGCTTCCTGCTGTCTATGGTGGCTATCGGGCCTAAGAACCTGCGCATTTTTGTTATCTGGGCAGTGGCGGCTGGCTCTTCCCTGTTTGCCTACTGGTATCTGCCAGAAAACACACACGTCGTCGTGGGAGCACTAGCCGGAGGCACATTAGGCGCCTTCTGGACGGAGAAAAAGAAAGTATGAATATTGAAACCAGTTTTCACGGTACTTTATTGATCATCCTCGCGATGGCGGTAGTCACGTTGATCACCCGTTGGGGTGGCGTGTTCGTGATGTCATTTATTCCTATCGGTTACCGCGTACAACAATTTATCACCGCAATGTCCGGCTCTGTTCTGGTGGCCCTACTCGCCCCGTTAGCAGTGGAAGGCGACGCTGGCGCCAGATTAGCGCTGCTGTCGACGGCTGTCGTGATGCTGCTGTTCAAAAAGCCGCTGCCTGCCATTGCGGCCGGTATTCTTGCGGCAGCCCTTACTCGCGCTATATAACTCTCAGGAAGCAGAGCTTTCATCGGCTTTGCTTCCTTTGTCTTCACTATGAAAGATTTGCACCCGCCCAGAAGAATTTACACACACGCCCAAAATACCACGCCTTCCCCTTCAACTTAAGATTCACCCAAGCATGTCGCTCTGCTGACAACGTACCTGACCCGCTAAAATAAACCTGACAATTATCAGAATATTTTCAATTAGTTAACCTGAGCTTCAAGTAAAAAAGTTGGCATTGTTTTTGACTTATACATAGTGAATTTCAACAACCAAGTAACTCAGGAGAACACAATGAAAAGTACTATTCTCACTCTGACCGGCCTGCTTTCTTTAGCCACTTTCAGCACGCTGTCTTATGCGGCCGATTCAAATGACAATGGAGTATACGTGGGTGCCAACTACGGCTATTTAAAAGTTGATGGTCAAGACGATTTCGACGATGAAAACGACGTAATGCAAGGGCTGGTTGGTTATCGATTTAACCAGTATCTGGCGGTCGAAGGGGGTTATATCAACTTTGGTAAGTACGGAAGCAGCGTGGCCAATGCTAAAACCGATGGTTACACCGCCGGTTTGAAAGTCACCGCTCCAGTGATGGATCGAGTTGATGTTTACGCTAAAGGGGGCCAGTTGTGGTACACCACCGATTATGACGTCGCCGGATTGTCTGGTAGCGAAGATGATCAGGGCGTATTCGCGGGGGCTGGTGTCGGATTCAAAGTGACTAATAACCTTCTGGTCAACGTCGAATACACCTGGTATGACGTTGAGCTCAACGCAAAAGATGTCGCCAATGGCGCAGACACGGAAACCGACTTAAAACAAGCGAGTCTGGGTGTTGAGTACCGTTTCTAATCAGTGGTCAAACGGAGTGCGGAGCCATCGGGCTTCGCACATCTCTTCACTCGCTTTTCTCGCCCCAAATGCCTCCAACACAGCTTACCAAAACATTCACTTCTTTCTGGCATGCAACTAAAACGTGACATCGTAACTGAAAGCTAAGATATTGAAATAACATGGATGATAGTGAGCATATGGCTTTGGTAAACGAGGCAGGAGCAATTACTCGAGGGGGAGAAGCAGCGAGAAACAGTATTGTGTGAAATGGAGGCGCGTCCCGGAGTCGAACCGAGGTCCACGGATTTGCAATCCGCTGCATAGCCACTCTGCCAACGCGCCTTTTTGTTTGAGTCGATGTGGATTACGAGCGAAACGTACCGACCATCAACTTCAGAACGAAGCGTACTCTACCGGATATCCTGAGCCAGTCAACCAAAGAATGTATTCAGCTTGTCTGAATGAACAAAATTCCGCCGCTCGCACAGACTACCTGGCTTCTGGCTTCTGGCTTTTGGGCCTGCCAGTTATTCAGCACAACTCAAAACCAAATAAATGTTTAGTGCACATATCATTAGACCATCTCAATCGAATACCAACTGCCTGACAAGCACGTCCAAATCGGGCAAAAACTTGGCCACATTTGATTTTATCTTAATATTTCTGCTAATATACGCCCCTCACAAACACTTCGAACTCTAAATAACGAACAACTATTCGATGTGTTCCGGTGCATTAGGATGAAAAAATGCATCGACGACAAAACATTTTTGAGACTTTTTTATGGAAGACGCTTTAAAAAAATACAGTATTGATACAACTGACTATCAGGTAGGTCAGGATAACATTCAGAAGTGGGGATTCGATGTTCATAACCCCGTCTTCGGGATCAGCGCAGGACTTATTATTTTATTTCTCGCTTCTCTGCTGCTGGTTGATCCGATCACCGCACGCGACGCACTGAACACATTGAAAAACGGAATCATTGAAGACTTTGATGCGTTCTTTATGTGGACCACCAACTTCTTTTTGTTCTTCACATTGGCATTAATGTGTTCACCATTCGGCAAGATTCGTATTGGTGGTAAAGACGCGACACCGGATCATTCACGCGTTTCTTGGCTGGCAATGCTGTTTGCCGCAGGTATGGGTATCGGCTTGCTCTTTTGGAGTGTTGCGGAACCTACAGCGTATTACACCGATTGGTGGGGTACGCCAATGAATGTTGCTGCTAATACACCAGAAGCCAAATCGCTGGCAATGGGCGCCACCATGTTTCACTGGGGTATTCACGGCTGGGCGATTTACGCCATCGTAGCTCTGGCATTGGCTTTCTTTGCTTTCAATAAAGGGTTGCCTTTGTCCATCCGTAGTGTCTTTTACCCGGTATTCGGTGACCGCGCCTGGGGCTGGTTGGGCCACGTAATCGATATTATGGCGGTACTGGCTACCTTGTTTGGTTTAGCGACATCGCTTGGTCTCGGTGCTCAACAAGCCACCAGCGGCATCAATTATATTTTTGGTACCGATGGCGGCATTGGTATGCAGCTTGGCGTGATCGTCTTTGTCACTTTCATTGCGATTATCTCGGTGATCCGCGGTATCGACGGTGGTGTAAAGGTACTGAGTAACATCAATATGGCATTCGCGTTTGCGCTGCTGATTTTTATTGTCTGTGTGAGTTATGACATCGCATTGGAGTCTATTCCTGCGACCTTTATGGCGTACGCAGAAAACATCATTGGTTTGAGTAACCCTCATGGCCGTGAAGATGAAGTATGGATGCACGGCTGGACGGTGTTTTACTGGGCCTGGTGGATTTCATGGTCGCCATTCGTCGGTATGTTTATCGCGCGTGTTTCCCGCGGCCGTACCGTACGTGAATTTTTGTTTGCTGTTGTCTTTATCCCGACTCTGCTGACGCTGATCTGGATGGCTGTGTTTGGTGGTATAGCTCTGGATCAGGTGGCCAACAAAGTGGGTGAACTGGGAACGAATGGTTTGACAGATATTTCGCTAACGTTGTTCCACGTGTATGAGCAGCTGCCGTTTGGTAGCGCAATCTCCATCATCTCGATTGTCCTGATCCTCATCTTCTTTATTACGTCGTCGGATTCAGGATCGCTGGTGATCGACAGTATCACGGCTGGCGGCAAAGTTGACGCACCTATCCCTCAACGTATCTTCTGGGCAAGTGTCGAAGGTGCCATCGCAGCCGTCATGCTTTGGATTGGTGGTAAAGAAGCCCTTCAGGCCCTGCAGTCTGGTGTGGTGGCAACCGCCCTACCATTCAGCTTTGTATTGCTGTTGATGTGTGTGAGCCTGATTAAGGGATTGAAAACAGAGCAAGCCCTGTATTCATAATACTTAGCGCAAAGAATAGAAGGGTCAGCACTCGCTGGCCTTTTTTGTGCCCGAATTCCAGACACAAAAAAACCAGCTTTAAGCTGGTCATTTGTAAAATGGAGGCGCGTCCCGGAGTCGAACCGAGGTCCACGGATTTGCAATCCGCTGCATAGCCACTCTGCCAACGCGCCTTTTTTATCAACGCTTTAGTTACCCACCGCTGCGTTCGCTGCATACTTTACGGATTGAGGCGAGAGAGTCAAACAAAATTCTGTAATTTCATTCTGTTTGCCGGTTTTTAACTCATTTTGCACAACTATCGTTCCAACTTACGGTTTTCTACCATTTTTTCATCAGTCGCCCAACGAGACTCGGATGGTATGCCCAGCAGTGATCAAACATCGACATTAATTCAGGGTTACCATATTTGGACAAACTGACCGCATGAAAACGGTTTTTCTTCGCCTTCAATTGCGCCACGGTATCAAGCACTTCGTCCGTCTGTTTCGGTGCAATAAAGTCGGACAACACCACCAAATCGGCGTTTCTGTACTTTTCGCTTTGCATGAGTTGTATGCACTTAACGATTACGGGCTCAAAGTCCGTTCCGCCATGAAAGCTGTAACTGAGAAAATCAGCGGCTTCACGCAATCCATCCGGACGTGTCAATTCATAGGTGATCTGCTCGGTAGAAAATAAAATCACAAAGCAATCACGATCTTCGGCCAACGCAATTTGCATCAAGGCATACGCCATCGCTTTAGCGCACTGCTCCGGAAAACCACTCATTGAACCGGAAGCATCAACACACAAGATGAATGGCCCCTTTTCAACATCCACTTGCTTGTTGTCCGGACGATGCGCTCTGATTTTACGTAGTGTGCGGCTTTTCCCCTGCATGCGGTAATTCATCAGGCGTTTATCCACCAAATGTTTATAAAACACCACTTCCAGTTCAGGGTATGCGAGAAACATGGTTTCGTTTGGCAGCAGTTTGTTCAGATCGTCGCTTTCATGAACACCAACGATGTCATCGGTAGCTTCATCGGATTTTTCTTCGACCATTTGCAACTCTTCGGCTGGCGCCCGGTTGAGATCCGGATCATCGACCTGACCCGCCATCCGGCCCAGTTGTTCCGCAATCTCCTGCAACCCTTTATTCTTTTTGAGAAACTCGGCATAACGTTTCATGACACCAAGGTCCGTTTTGCTCAGTTTCGCAGCGGCCATATCCCAAAGCCGGCCAACGCTGCCCTCATCCCCCACTTCCGCCACTTTATCCATGTTCTTCATGGTTTCCATGCGTTGATAGAGATCTTTAAGCAGCTTTTCTTTGTTCGCCTCTAATTCTGAAAGCTGAGCCTGCTGAATGGCTTCTGACAAGGTTTTATACCATTGATCACAGAAGTAATGCGGAAACATGGGGTTGTGCACCCCTTTGTTTTTTTCCAGTAAACGACGAGCCGGTAAGTAGAATGCCGAATGCCATTCAAGCTGCTTGACCACATCGTTGATCTTGTCGAAAAATTCCTCTTCGTCCCAGTGAATGACTTCCTGGTACAGCCCCAGCTCTTGTTGAAAGCGTTCGGTCTCACACACCTTTGTGATGCGTTTCTTTACACTGCCGCGCCATTTAAGCAAATGATTTTTCACCGAGGCACGCACACCGCGGTTTTCTGTCATCATAATCACCTGAGAGCGCCCCATCAGATCGTTCACGGCGGTATCGATAATACCGGAATCCGCAATCATCAACGCTAAGTTAAGGCCATCAGCACCCAGCATCATTCACTCCTATGAGAAGAACTGATTGAGGTTTTTGAAACGGAAAACTGTACGCTCGCATTCTGTCTGCGTGCTCTCCAATTGTTGCTGTAAGCTCTGCAGACTGCTTTCCATAATTCTTGGCAGCTCAGGATCAACAAAGTTGTGTGGCAAAGCACCATGAAAATCGGATCGGACTTTGCGCAAATGGTGCTCCGCCTGCGTCAGTTGAGCCACCGATTGTTCCGCTTTAGTCAACCACTCCTGATACACGCTCTCGTCCAATCCCTTTTGAGTCACGACAGCGACCAGTACAGCACGATTAGCGATATCTTTGATCACCAAGTTGTTGGATGCATCGACGTCAAAACGCAGTCGACATAAATTGGTGTTCTGGTTGACGTACCCGTACACATCTCCGTGTCCTTCTTTAATCACCCGCTCCAGTTCGTTCTTCGGCACATATACCCAGCGACTGTCGCCTTTCTCAGACTCAGAGACCGACATATTGCTCTGCAAAAGCACCAGTTTCACCAAATCAAACGCACTGCCGACTTTGTATGATTTCGCACCCGAAATGTCGTAGTGGTTAATTTGCTTTTTCAGAATCCCGGTCGTCGATTCGGTAGATAACGTAATCGCAAACTCAGACTCAAGCGCATCCTGAATCTCTTGTAACTCTTCACGGCAGAGCGTGATCTGATGCTCTACGTCCTGTTGATCAAAGGCATGCTTAAGCGCAAACTCGCGAACCACACCTCGCACCACTTCCCGAGACTCCGGGCTATTCCATAAACAGTCCTGTAATAACAATAGATCAAGTGGATTGATCGCATCGCGGCCGTTAAAGAACGCACTGGCTTTGAGCAGCCGCACGGATTTCTTCCAGCGGCGGTCAGACACGTACATATCAGTGTCTGCTGCATTCACACCCTGGCTCTCTACGGTCTGCTCCAGTAACGTTTTGAGCTGGAACAGCTTTTCAAACACATTGTCGGTCAGGAGCAGTTTGTCCAGTTGGGTCTGCCACTCGTGATACTCCTGATCAGTGATCGCCAGACCATCCGGGATTTTCGCTTCCTGTGGGGTGCCTACCGTCAACATCGACTTGAAGTTTTGCTTGTTCTGAATACGGTTAACAAAAATTCGTACCAGCATACGGTCGTACAGAGCTTCGAGTCCGCTATCTTCATCCGGCAGTTCATTCGAGGCTGACACCAACAGGCGCATCGGTACCCGTTCAATATCACTGCCGTTTTTAAAGGTTTTCTCATTCACGACAGTGAGCAAAGTGTTAAGAATTGCCGGACCGGCTTTCCAGATTTCATCCAAAAACACCACCTGCGCAGTCGGCAGATAACCGTCCGTCAATCTCAAATAACGGCCATTGTCTTTTAACTCTTGTATGCTCAACGGGCCAAACACTTCCTCAGGAGTCGAGAAACGAGTCATCAGGTATTCAAAGTAAGACGAATGATCAAACGCCTGAATCAAACGTTTGGCAATCAAACTTTTGGCAATGCCCGGAGGGCCAAGAAGGAAAACACTTTCGCCTGCCAAGGCAGCAAGCAAACATAATTTGATGGTGTCTTCTCGCTCATACACCCCATCGGAGAGGGCCTGAGCCAGTTTGTTAATTCGTTCCGAGAGCAGTGCTTTCTGCGCGTGGGATGCATGTGAAGGGCTAATCATTGCAGGGTTCCCCCGGAATATTTCTGCAGGTCAATTCGTCTACTTTTATACATTTGTTATCACTTTGTTACAAGTGCATTTTCCGTTGAACAGGCTCTTATATCAGAACCGTCACTTTGCATTTCATGTGCAAACTTTGATTTCATATTTGGCAATCCTGCCTGCCGCCTATCTTTACCAACGGCCAGTGGATTTCGTCTATAAATCAATCACTCGCGTCGGATAACCCTAGAAAGTCATACGTCAGTGTACCAGCTTAATCTTTCTTTATGTGATCTTAATCGTTAAGGTAGTGAAACCTACACTTTTATCACTGGCTGAAAAGGTTACATGAGCAAGATCATTCACACATGGAAGCGTATCTCGCTGATTGAACAAGATATTGAACTGCCTTCTGGTACGACCGTCACCCACACCACCATTCACCATCCCGGTGCAGCAGTGATTCTGCCTGTCGACGACAACGGCGATATCATCGTGATCCGCCAGTTTCGTCCTTCACTCAACAAATGGTTGATAGAACTGCCCGCCGGTACTGTGGAAACGGGTGAAAACGCACTGACCTGCGCGCAACGTGAACTGGAAGAAGAGACTGGCTTTAGCGCCGCTGAGTATCAATCGCTCGGACAACTCACGCCTATGGCTGGTTTCTGTGACGAAATCCAACATCTTTTTATTGCGCGTACGCTTAAGAAAACGCAGCGTTATCAATGTGATGAAGATGAAGAAATTGAAGTAGAAGCGCTTCCACTCAGCACACTGGAGCACTATATTGTTGACGGTACAATTACCGATGCCAAAACCATCGCCAGCCTCTACAAAGCGCGTCTGGGTGGCTACATTTAGGAGAAGAATATGGACTTTAGATCAGATACGGTCACTCAACCGACCCCGGCAATGCGTGAAGCCATGGCCCATGCTGTGGTTGGCGATGACGTTTATGGTGATGACCCAAACGTCAACGAGCTTGAGCAATGGGCAGCCCATCGCCATGGATTTGAAGCCGCGCTGTTCACAACATCCGGTACACAAGCGAACCTGCTCGGATTGATGGCGCATTGCGAACGTGGTGACGAATATCTATGTGGCCAGCAAGCCCACAACTACAAGTACGAAGCCGGTGGCGCCGCAGTATTGGGCTCGATCCAGCCCCAACCAGTGGAAAATAACCCAGATGGCACCATCGACATTGCAAAACTGAAAGCCGCCATCAAGCCAGACGATTGCCACTTTGCCCGCACTCGCCTACTGAGTCTTGAAAATACCATCAACGGGAAAGTCCTGCCGCTCAGCTATCTCGCTCAGGCACGAGAATTTGTCGATCAGCATCAACTTGCCCTGCATCTGGATGGTGCCCGTGTATACAATGCCGCAGTGGCACTGGACGTAGACGTAAAAGAGATCGCCCAATACTTCGATTCGATGACAATCTGCCTTTCCAAAGGTCTGAGCGCACCCATCGGATCTCTGTTGCTTGGGTCTGCCGCTTACATCGCCAAAGCTCGCCGCTTGCGTAAGATGGTTGGCGGTGGCATGCGCCAGGCCGGTATTCTCGCGGCGGCTGGTAAACTCGCTCTGACTGAGCAGGTTGCACAGTTGCAAACGGACCACTCCAACGCAAAAAAGCTTGCGCACGGTCTGGCGGCGCTACCTGGCTTTGACGTGAACCCACAGTTCGTACAAACCAACATTGTTTTTGCCAAACTGGATGAGCAGATCGATATCGCCGCCATCGCGACAAAACTCAAAGCTGATGGCATCACCATTACTCCCGGTAACCCGATACGTTTCGTGACTCACAAGGATGTTTCGTCAGCCGACATTGACACCTTACTGAGCAAACTCAACGACTGTCTGTAACGGTTAAACAAAAAGATTGAGCTTCCCTCTAGGGGAAGCTTTACTCTTTATCAAAACCGACATGAGAGGCTGGTATCGATGAACTTCACTGCTGTACTTTATTCACTAGTGCTGACTTCGACGCTCGCTCACGCTGGCGGCGACCCACAATTGGGGCAGCTCAAAGCGCCGAGTTGTGTGTTCTGCCATGGCCAAAACGGTATTGCTGACAACCCAGCCTACCCGCATCTCCAGGGACAAAACGAGCAGTACCTCTATCAAGCCATGAAAGCCTACCAAGATGGTCAGCGCATTGGCCCAATGGCGCAAATGATGCGTGATCAACTCCGTCAGCTCAATGACGAGGATCTCAGAGATGTCGCTGCGTTTTTTGCAGCTCAGGAATAAGCATCGTGGATATGCAAATTGGTTTTCAATTTGCGTGTGCTGCCATCTTGCTTCCGTAACCTATTGATCAATAAAGCGCTAAAAACTGGCTTGAATTTTGAACCGTACTCTTCATAGCCATGGAGGTGCGACAATGACAATCAGTGTAAGAAAACTGGCAGCTTCACAGACAGAAGCGTTTGATGTTGAGTACATCAGCAATGAGATGTTCGAACTGGTCGCCAAACCAATCGTCGAACGTTATTCCAACGATAGACCTTTCAACCTGTTAGACGTTGGTGGTGGCAACGGGATTTACGCAGACAAAGTACTGGAGCATTTTCCTGCTGCTAATGTCACCGTCATTGAACCAGAGCAAACCCTGTTAGACAAAAACCGTCCCCACCCCAGAAAATCATTGCTGGCCTGTACTTTTCAGCAAGCCAGCCAACAGAATCAGCAAGATATCATTCAGTTTAACTGGGTCTTACATCACTTTGTCTCCAACAGCTACGAACTTACGCTGCAAGCGCAGCGCGCCGCGCTCACGGAAGCTTATCAGAATCTTAAACCGGGCGGCATGGTGTTCATCTTTGAGAACTTTTATGAAGGTTTGTGGGTGAGTGATATGCCTGGTCAGGTTATTTACCGTTTAACCGCATCGGACTCTCTCAAATCAGTCGTTGCCAGAATGGGAGCCAATACCGCAGGTGTTGGGGTCTGTTTTCACTCGGAGAGTGTCTGGAAATCAATGCTCAGAGAGGCGGGCTTTCAAGAAATGTACGTCACCCACTGTTACGAATTTGGCAACCTTAGCCCAGTGAAGAAAGCCTGTCTGGGCCTGAAATCACAACAAGTGGGTTTTCTGGTTGCAGTGAAATAGCATCGATATTTTCTCCGACTGAAAACTAATTTGGGTGTGACTGGATTCACGTAACGTTTAGATAACTTGCTGTTCTCGGGGCAATAGTAGCCATATGTATACAAACTGAAGTATTATTGTTTCATTATGTAATGTTAACAATGAGGGTTCGTTACACCCATGGCCAACCTGAAAGACTCTGTATCCAGAAATATAAAAACCAAAGTGGTGGGTCAGACTCAGGACGACGTCGTCTACTGCCACATATTTGATGCCATACTTGAGCAACGTTTGCCGCCTGCGACCAAGCTCAACGAAGAAGCGTTAGCCGAAATTTTCAGCGTCAGCCGCACCATTATCCGCCGCGCCCTGCTGCGACTCTCCATGGAACAGGTTGTCAGCATCCGCCCGAACCGCGGAGCAATGGTGGCTGCACCAAGTAAGGAAGAAGCCAAGCAGATCATCAAAGCCCGGGAAGTGATGGAGCTGGCGATCATCGAACTTGCCGTGGAAAATGCTACCTCAGGCAAAGTTGAAGAGTGTCGCCGTTTGGTGGAAAAAGAAAACCAGGCGTTCGCTAAAGGCGATTATGGACGCGGGTTACGCCTTTCCGGTGAATTTCATATTCGTCTGGCGGAGATGGCGGACAATGCGCCCCTGTTGGCATTTCAGCGCAGTCTGGTATCTCAGACATCACTTCTGATAGCCCAATACGAAGCCGGTAATCACTCGAATTGTTCTCAGGACGAGCATACCAATTTGCTGGACGCCATAGAGTCTGGCGACCGCGATCTCGCCATTGAGCTCATGCAAGAGCATTTAGATCACATTCGTTCAAAGCTCAATCTTGACAGCAATTCTGCGTCCAGCGATCTGCATGTGGTGTTTTCAGATTTTCTGAAGCGCAAAGCATAAACCAGTCTCCCATCTCATAGCCCGAAATTCTTCGGGCTTTTTTGTACCTATCACTCTTTGTATACAATAATTGCATACAAGATTAAATTTTTTAACAACCTACAAAGTCAGCCTAAAGATCAAACATAATCCAATAATTACATATGGTTATAAAAACACAACCATCAGAACATCAAGTTAGAGCCGACTTTAATTGTTGCATTTTTGTAATTTTTTAGTTGACCACATGGTCAAATTATCCAATTATTGACCCAAAGGTCAGAAAATAATTACTGGAACTATAGTGTCAATGTACAAGGAGGTCTCTTGATTACTTTCCTTCTCAATCAAGAACTCAGACAAGAAAGCGAACTGTCCCCCAATATGACGGTACTTAATTACCTACGTAATCAAGTAAACAAAACGGGAACCAAAGAGGGATGTGGTTCGGGTGACTGCGGGGCGTGTACCGTCGTATTAGGGGAAGTCCTTGACGGGCAACTGCATTATCGCTCCGTCAACTCTTGTCTGACGTTTGTTTCCGCACTTCACGGAAAGCAGCTGATCACAGTGGAAGATCTACAAAACAGTGATCGTTCATTACACCCTGTGCAGCAGGCGATGGTCGAGTTTCATGGCTCGCAATGTGGCTATTGTACGCCGGGCTTCATTATGTCCATGTTCGCGCTGAGTAAGAACAAGCCCGCCGCGACTAAAGCCGATGTGATGGAATCGCTGGCTGGCAACTTGTGCCGCTGCACCGGCTACCGTCCGATTGTCGATGCGGCTCTGTCGCTGGCATCCAACGAACCTTTGATGGATCAGTTTACTCATTTCGAGCAACAAATCATCGCCAAATTGGAAAGCATACAAGCACAACCCGCCAGTCTGAGCTTTGGAAAACTCACGGCTTACTCGCCTCGTTCGGTTAACGAACTGGCCCAGTTGTATGTGACCAATCCCAAAGCCAAACTGGTTGCCGGCGGCACCGACTTAGCGCTGGAAGTCACGCAATTTCATCGTGAAATCGAAACGCTGATCAGCGTCAACCTGGTCGACGATATGAAAGTGTGTGAACAGAGCGACACCAACCTGCATATTGGTGCGAATGTCGCGATCAGCGATGCATACCAATTGCTCACTCAACACTACCCAGACTTCGGTGAACTATTACACCGATTCGCCTCGCTTCAGGTGCGGAACCAAGGCACGCTGGGAGGGAACATTGCCAATGCCTCACCGATTGGCGACGCACCGCCGCTACTGATCGCACTGAATGCACAAATCAAGCTTCGCCGCGGTCAACAGACCCGTATCATACCGCTGGAAGACTACTTCATCAGCTATAAAATCACGGCCCAGCAGGAAAGCGAGTTTATCGAGCAAATCATCATTCCTAAGCAAGGCACCGATGAAACCTTCCGTGCTTACAAACTCTCGAAGCGGATCGACGATGACATCTCTGCGGTATGCGGTGCTTTCAATTTACACATCGAAGACAACAAAGTCGTGAACGCACGTATTGCTTTTGGTGGCATGGCCGCGACACCCAAACGTGCCAGTCACTGTGAGAACGCCTTGATCGGGCAAACGTGGAACGAAGACACGATTCAACAGGCGATGCAGGCGATCAATCTAGACTTTGAACCATTGAGCGACTTCCGTGCCAGCAAAGAGTACCGTTCGCTCACCGCAGCCAATATGCTGCGTCGCCTTTTCATCGAAGAGACTCAACGCAACCATCAGATCGAAACAAGGGTAACGTCTTATGTCTAACGCACACACAAATACAATGAGCCATGAAGAAATGATCGCCATTGTTAAACAGGATCTAAAAACCGGCGTTGGCAAAAGCGTTAAGCATGACAGCGCACCTAAACAGGTCACTGGTGAAGCAACCTATATTGATGACCGGTTGGAGTTCCCCAATCAACTGCATGTCTATGCCCGTCTCAGCACACAGGCACACGCCAAAATCACCAAGCTGGATGTCTCACCCTGTTATGAATTTGAAGGTGTAGCCATTGCTATTACCAGTCAGGATGTGCCAGGACAACTTGATATCGGTGCGATTCTCCCCGGCGATCCTCTGTTGGCAGACGGCATTGTCGAATACTACGGACAGCCCGTTATCGCCGTCGCGGCCAATGATATGGACACTGCTCGCAAGGCCGCACAAGCGGCCATTATCGAGTATGACCCCCTGCCCGCGATTCTGGATGTTAAAGAAGCGTTGGCTAAACAACACTTTGTTACGCAGAGCCACCAGCAAAAACGTGGGGACTCGGCGCGAGCACTGGCGAATGCAAAACACGTCCTTGAAGGCGATCTCGAAATCGGCGGTCAAGAGCATTTTTATCTGGAAACTCAGGTCAGCAGCGTGATGCCAACTGAAGACGGCGGAATGATTGTGTACACCTCAACGCAGAATCCGACCGAAGTCCAAAAGCTGGTTGCTGAAGTTCTTGGCGTGCCGATGCACAAAGTGGTCATTGATATGCGCCGAATGGGGGGCGGTTTTGGCGGCAAAGAAACGCAGGCTGCCGCTCCTGCTTGTCTGGCAGCGGTGATCGCTCACCTGACCAAGCGCCCGACCAAAATGCGCCTTCCACGCATGGAAGACATGACAATGACGGGAAAACGCCATCCATTTTATAACCAATATAAAGTCGGATTTGACGACAATGGCGTCATTCAGGGCGCAGACATCGTTGTGGCAGGAAACTGTGGTTATTCGCCCGATCTGTCGAGCTCCATTGTTGACCGCGCCATGTTTCACTCCGATAACGCTTACTACCTCGGTGATGCGACCGTCACTGGCCATCGTTGTAAAACCAACATCGCGTCCAATACCGCCTACCGTGGTTTTGGCGGCCCTCAGGGCATGATGACCATAGAGCACATCATGGACGAAATTGCCCGTTATCTGGGTAAGGACCCGCTGGAGGTTCGCAAAGCAAACTACTATGGTGGTGAAGGACGAAACGTCACGCATTACTACCAAACCGTTGAAGACAATTTCCTTCCCGAGATCACAGAGCAACTTGAACAAAGCAGCGATTATCACGCGCGCCGCAAGGCAATCGCCGAGTTCAACAAACACAGCCCCATCCTGAAAAAAGGATTAGCTATCACCCCGGTGAAGTTTGGTATCTCGTTTACCGCGACTTTCCTGAATCAGGCCGGCGCATTGATCCATATTTACACCGACGGCAGTATTCACCTGAATCACGGCGGTACTGAGATGGGTCAAGGTCTGAACATCAAAGTGGCACAAATTGTTGCAGAGGAGTTTCAGGTCGATGTCGAACGTATCCAGATCACCGCTACCAACACGGACAAAGTGCCGAACACATCACCCACTGCGGCCTCATCGGGCACCGACCTCAATGGTAAAGCAGCCCAGAACGCCGCACTGACGATAAAACAGCGTCTGATTGAATTTGCCGCGTCACATTTCAACGTGTCGCAGGAAGACGTCGTGTTTAAAAACGGCATGGTGGTGATCCGCGATGAGATACTGACGTTCGAAGCGTTTGTGCAACTGGCGTACTTTAATCAGGTGTCATTATCGAGTACTGGTTTCTATCGCACGCCAAAGATTTACTACGATCACGAGCAGGCCAGAGGTCGACCCTTCTACTACTTCGCGTATGGAGCCTCCTGCTCCGAAGTGATTGTGGACACCTTGACGGGCGAATACAAAATTCTCCGTGCGGATATCCTGCATGACGTCGGCGCCTCCCTCAACCCGGCGATCGATATTGGCCAGATTGAAGGAGGCTTCATCCAGGGTGTCGGCTGGCTGACCACTGAAGAACTGATTTGGAATGAGCAAGGCCGATTAATGACAAGCGGCCCGGCCAGTTACAAGATCCCGGCGATCGCCGACATGCCGATTGAGTTCAACACTCAGTTGCTGGAAAACCGCGCGAATCCGGAAGACACGGTCTTTAACTCCAAAGCGGTCGGCGAACCGCCGTTTATGCTGGGAATGTCGGTCTGGAGCGCATTAAAAGATGCGATCGCCTCCGTGGCAGTCGACGGTGCTATACCTAAACTGAACACCCCGGCCACACCGGAGCGGGTATTGATGGCCATTCAACAGGTCACCCAGCCTCAGGCCGAGGCAACCGGCGCAAGTGCTTAAAAAGCATAACGCAAGCATGCCAGCTCGTTGAGAGCTGGCTGAATTCAAGGAGAGAGCTATGTTTAAGGACAATTGGATTCAAGAGCTGGCGCAACTGGAAAAGAACAGCGAGCCATGCGTCATGGTCACTGTGCTTGAAGATCGCGGTTCTGTACCCCGTGATGCCGGAACCAAAATGCTGGTGACACAGGATCGCGTGATCGCCACCATTGGCGGCGGACATCTGGAGCACCTCGCGACTCAGATGGCGCAAGACATGTTGCAGTCCGGCGAGCATGCGCTGAAAGTGGAGCGCTTCAATCTGGGCGCAAGACTCGGCCAATGCTGCGGTGGTATGGCAACACTCAGTTTCGAACCTATTGGTACCCAGCAGAAACACTTGGTTGTTTTTGGTGCCGGCCACGTAGCCAAAGCCCTTTTGCATATCGTCTCCACTCTTCCATTTCGCGTGACCTGGATTGATGAGCGGGAAGATGTCTTCCCGGATTCGCTCCCTCACGGCGTGCAGAAAGTGGTCAGCGATGATCCTGTCGGTGACGTTGCGGACCAACCCGCGAACAGTTATTACCTGGTGATGACGCATAACCACCAGCTCGATTTTGAACTGGCCAAAGCCATCATTAACCGAGCAGACAGCGCCTATTTCGGCATGATTGGCTCGGTCACCAAGCGCAAAAAATTTGATATGCGCCTGGCACAACGCGGCTACAGTGAAGCGCAAATTCACTCAATGATATGTCCGATAGGCATTAGTGCGGTAAATGGGAAACACCCGGCAGAAATCGCGGTATCGGTTGCGGGTGAACTGATCGCACATTATCAGGGTGTCACACTTGAACCAAAGCGCCCTGCCACACACAGTGAGCCAGAGTCGCAGCGCGATATCACCATGGAAGAGAAGATCGCTTAACTCGCAAGAGTTAAAAAGGAAGCAATCAATGACTACGCAAAGAAAAGCTTATCGCGCCAGCATACTGCACAGTATTGCCGACCCTAAAGATGTCGGGCTGGAACACTCTTATCAATATTTTGAAGACGGCCTGTTGGTGGTTGAACATGGACACATCATTGATGTTGGCCCGGCAACCGAGGTACTCAAACGCCAACCTCGCGGGCTGCATGTTACCCAGTACAAAGACAAGCTTATTACTTCGGGATTTATCGATACCCATATACACTATCCGCAGACCGGAATGATCGCCTCTTATGGCGAACAACTTCTTGATTGGCTTGAGAATTACACGTTTCCGGAAGAGCGGCGATTTAAAAATCCAGTGTACGCACATAAAGTCGCCAAACTGTTTTTGGATGAACTGGCCAGTAACGGTACCACCACGGCTCTGGTGTTTGGCACCGTACATAAAGAGTCTGTGGATGTGTTCTTTCAGGAAGCGGAACGACGCAATGTCCGGATGATCGCTGGTAAAGTTCTGATGGACAGAAACGCACCGGATTACCTGAGAGACACACCGGAATCTGGCTACGCAGACTCCAAAGCGCTGATCGAGAAATGGCATAAGCGCGGTCGCTTGTTATATGCAGTGACGCCCCGCTTTGCGCCCACCAGTACACCGGAGCAACTAGCGACGGTCGGAAAGCTGCTCGAAGAGTACCCGGATGTTTACATGCACACCCACCTTTCTGAAAACAAAAAAGAAATCGAGTGGGTTTTGGAACTGTTTCCTGAACGCAACAGCTATCTGGATGTGTACGATCATTACGGTCTCTTGCACAAACGATCCGTCTTTGCCCATGGCATTCACTTATCCGACTGTGAGTGCCAACGTCTGGCTGACACAGAGTCCGCCATCGCCTTCTGTCCAACATCAAACCTGTTTCTCGGTTCAGGGCTGTTCCGATTGCCCAAAATGGAGCAACATGGTGTGCGTGTTGGTATGGGCACCGATGTGGGCGCTGGTACCAGTTTCTCTATCCTGCAAACTATGAGCGAAGCGTACAAAATCATGCAGTTGCAACAAGAGAAGTTGCACCCGCTTAAATCACTGTTCCTCGCCACACTAGGCGGCGCCCGCGCGCTGCATCTGGATGATCAGATAGGCAACCTCAATGTCGGGAAAGAAGCCGATTTTGTTGTTCTGGACTTGCACGCGACGCAGCTAATGCGTTTTCGAATGAATCAGGCAACAACATTGGAAGAAAAATTGTTCGTACTAATGAGCCTTGGCGACGATCGAACTGTTTGCGAAACTTACATCTACGGCGAAAAAGCCTACGACTCCCGCGGCGGCATCCGGGATAAAAAGATCGCTAGCTAAACAGCCACTCTTTACGCCACGCTTTCTCGCGTGGCGCTTTGCTGCTTCCTCTCCAGGGGCCGGGTCTCAGGTACTCAAGGCATCAAAACACGAAACAACCCCATCATGATTTACTGTATATTTGTACAGTTAGCTATCTCGTATGAGTTGGCTAAGGTCGGGGTAAGGCAACTGGGCCAATTGCTCAATGACAAATGCAACATGGTGGATGGAATAATCAGGCAATGCTTCAGCAATAATATAAGGATCCGGCACACCCTGTCGGGCATGTTCCACAATAAGAAGGACCAGTTGTTGGGCATCAGTTTTGACAGGTAACATACGGCTATTCCCACTCTCGTTTTAAGGCGATACGACACTATTATGGTGTGCGGGGAATAGCTAGTGTTTTAATAAAAAGAGATGGGGTTAAGTTACCGCCTAAACCAAAACATAGGAAAATCACGACAGTATTTAATTAAACTATAACTCTATCATTCACATAAACTTAATGAGTTGACATAAACGTCTTTAGAGTAACGTTCAACAGCTCTATTTTTAGGGCAAATATCATAACCAAGATTTTGGTAAGTATTTGCAATGAAATATCGTAATGCTCCTCCCATAATGATAAATACTACTAAAATACTAAGGCCTAGAGTCAAAGCTTTTGGGAGATAGCCCTCTGTCGAGCGACCTTTCAATTTCACATCATAATAGGCTTTGGCAAAAACCGTTAAACACGCAATCAAAAAGCCAATAATGACAAAAAACACAATATAAGATGCGTAGCCATATACAGTAAATGTGCTCACACTCATAAAACCGTTTGTTAATAAGTTAAGGTGCGCTTTAAATTGATGAGCGTACCCCCATCCTAGAATAACAATGCCGATGATACCTACTGCATTCCAGAGTAGATCTTTAACTTTACTCATCTATCGCTTCCTTAATTGAATCAATCATTGGCTGTGTATACTTATAATCATTGTCAATTATATCTAGAACTTGCCCCACTGCATATGAAACGATCGCGACAGCTCCTAGTGTTACAACAATTGGTATAGAAGCCGAAGAAACTGTCACAAAGCCAGCAGCGACCGCACCTCGAATCACAGCGGACATGGCCACTTGAACAATTCTCGTAGCGATACCTGTCGACACAAGGGCTTTGGTAATATCTGCTGTTGAATGCCCTGCAACATCACCAAGAGTTTTCTCATCGTTTACTAGATAATCTATAACATTTATTCCGACGGCCAAAATGACTTCTAGTTGTACGGTGGTTCTTAGATATGCTAAGTGGCCTTGACCTTCAAGCAGTCCGATACCATATTTTAATACCTGTGGATTACTTGCTCCCCACTTTTGGCCTTTGAGTAAAGTCTTAAGGTGGCGTTTAAAGTTCTTTAGTATTAGCCAATCTTTGCCATTAATCTCTTTAACATAAGCAGTAACGCCAAGACCTCCTAGGGCTATAGCTGTATCCTCTGCTCCCTTTAGTCCATCATAGAGTCCATAGGTGTCTTTGATGGTAGTAAGATAGCTCTTCGTATTGTTGGTATCGAAGTTATCTTGAATAAACTGAGCGACATCTAGCCCAAGTTCTTCAACAAGATTAACGGTAAACTCAGTGGCCTCACTGATTGACATTAGAGCTATCGTTGTTTTATCTCCGACATATTTGATTTCTATCTCTTCCCCCGTAAGGAAGTTGTACGGAGGCCAGTACATATAGGTCGGATTTAATACAGGCACGTTATCTTTAATGCTCTTGCTTTCCGTGATGTTCACGGTCTGCGCATCAATTTCATGCTGATTGTAACGTCCCCAAGTGTCGCCGTACGGATGCACAGCCGCCAGGGTTTCTATCGGTGAGGGCGCTTCATTCTCTGGTGTAGGTTCGCCACTGCGTTCAAGCAGTGGTGTTTGCTTAGTACCGACCACCTGGTCCATATCCAGCGTCATAGCATGTTGGTTCAGCCAATCGACTCTGGCATCGGCCAACTCATCCGCAGTAAGCTTTTCTTCCCGATACAACAGGTGCTGCTCGGGCGCGGGCTGACCTTCAATCTTATAGGGCAGCAAAATGCTGGCGTAGTGATGCTCAGAAAGCAGCTCTTCAGTTAAGTTTGAAGCATCCGATCGCGTCACCTGGAACGTCCAACGACCGTCACCGACCACTTTGAATTCTTTTGTCAGTTTGCCTTCAGAAAGCAGGTAAAAATACCCGGCGGTCGGCCAGCCAAGGCGCGTTTCACTGACCTGAACAGCCAGCTTCACCGGTATAAATTCGGCATTGATTTTTTGGCTGTCAGTCGGGTTAGGTATGACCGTGTACGCGTCCGACTGGCCGCTGTGCAAAAACAGATCGTGATAGAGCGTCTTCTCTTCGGCCTCAAAACACTGAGCGGTCAGAATACAGTCGCCTTCATGGGTCTGCTGTTTTTTCCATTGGGCAACCGCTTTTTCGTTATCGGTCGCACCCAGCAACCAGACGCCAGTCTGTAAAGTATTGAGCTCATCCGGGGTGCAGTAGAGCTTGAGGTTCACTTCTTGTCCCGGCGCTTTCTCGGGTATGTCCTTGACGGGACCCTCCGCAGGACGGGTCAGTGCAGTCTCGTCCACAACGGGTTTATAACCTGCGCGTACCACCTTACGTGACGAATCAAAGTCTATTGACATGAGGGCTTCCCAAAAACGACATCACAAATCCGGTATTGTACGATGTGGGGAGGTGTCAGACGTAGTCGGAAAGGCTAGGCAAAATCACGGATTGACTGGTGATTTTGCCCTTTGTAGAAATTTGAGGAGAAGGTCACAGTGAGCTTAACCGGGCGGCGCTTTGTTTTGATAATCTCGGTGAATATTGCATCATCAATCGATACACATCGACGCTATCAAAGTCACTCGCGAGCAACGTATCATTCAATGCCAGAACAAATTGCAGTGCCGGCAAAAAGTCGCCATCGTTGAGTACATTAAAAACCAGACTCACTTCATCAAGAAAGGTCAGTTGCTTCTCCTGAATCATTTCACGGAACGGTTCAAGATCTGCGCTTTGTTGAGTGTCGCGGCTGACAGGACTTGTTTGGACACCAACTGGACTGGCTCATTCAGCATACGCTGACTTTGCAAAGAGCGTCGTTTAGAATGCTTTGTGTCAGACTGTATTCTTGCGCTCGCTGCATCATCGATGCGGGTAACGTTATCATCGATACCAATGGCTAGCTGGTGAACTGGTGGGTAACCTGAGTGATATGACTGTTGAACTAGTACCTTTTCTATACTTATCGTCAAGGACAATCCAGTATATACGAAGTCGAAATGATGACATTCAGCCTATACGCTATTTTCAGCGTAGGAGAAATAGAAAATAGTAAAAGCAGCCCAAAAGGCTGGCTTTACTTTATTAGTCAATTCGCAGTCTAGATAGACATATGACGTCTATATGTCGGAGTCTGAAACACTGGCGCTACTAGCATTCATAACAACACGTTCAGAAGCCAGTTGAGGTACGTTTCGTTGGTTATGCCTTAAACAAGGCTTTCTACACTCGCTTATTGGCTTAATATAAAAAATCCCCGGACAGGGGCCGGGGCGCAGAAAGGTGTGCGAAATGACGAGAGATTGTTAAGTGCGCTGCCAAGCAGCGCAATCTGCCGCCTAAGCGGCAGATCCTGAGCCGACGCTACTGGATACTCGCGCCCTGCTCTACCCAATTCCCGATGAGGGCTCGTTCATCATCGGTCATTTGAGTCAGGTTACCCAACGGCATTACCTTAGTGGCAACCGCCTGAGCAATAATCCTTGGTGCATTATTTTTGATCTCTTCCGGGGTATCCAGAATGACACCTGCTGGCGCCGTTTTAAACGCAGCGTGAGTCGGATTCGCAGAATGGCAGACTGAGCAGCGCTCCTGAATCACTTCATTGACCTTAGCAAAAGCGATCCCATGCTCGGTGACATCTGCGTCATGAGAAACCGGTTGAGCCTTGGTGCCTGCGGATGCTTGTGCCTCATCAGACACTTGACTGCTTTGTGTGGCCACTTTCGCAATCGGCGCTGATGATGACTGACTGGCATACGGTGACGTAATAAAAGCCAGTGTAATCATCCCTAATGCCGCCACCGGAATGGTCCACGCATACTTCTGACTTCCATGACGAGTGTTGAAGTAGTGACGCACCAGAATACTGAATACCGCCAGACCGGCCAGAATCGCCCAGTTGTATTCTGAACCGTAAGTACTCGGGAAATGGTTACTGATCATAATAAACAGTACCGGTAACGTCAGATAGTTATTGTGACGTGAACGCAACAAGCCTTTGGCCGGAAGCAACGGATCGGGCTCGCGGTTTTCTTCAATCGCTTTCACCAAGCCGCGCTGAGCAGGCATGATAACGCGAAAGACATTACCGACCATGATGGTGCCGATGATCGCGCCGACGTGGATGTAGGCACCGCGACCACTGAATACCTGAGACAATCCATACGCTGCGCCAACCAAAAGCACAAACAGCACCAGCCCCAGCAACGCCGGTGTTTTTCCAAGTGGTGAGTCACACAACAAATCGTATATAAACCAACCGGCAACCAATGCACCGACACCGATGGCAACGGCCGTGCCCGGCGTTAGCCCCGATCCTGGAGCGATCAGATAAATCTCTGCATTCAGGTAGTACACCACGAACAACAAAGCGATACCGGTTATCCAGGTGAAGTACGCTTCCCATTTAAACCAGTGCAGGTTTTCTGGCATTTGAGGTGGTGCCAGTTTGTATTTTTCCAGATGGTAAATTCCTCCACCATGGATAGCCCATAGGTCACCGGACAAACCGGTTTTAGGGTTAACCCGGTTGAGGTTATTCTCAAGCCAGACAAAGTAAAACGACGCACCAATCCAGGCGATGCCGACTATCATGTGAACCCAGCGAATCGCCAGATTCAACCACTCCGTGATATGTGGATCCATAATAAAACTCCTGTATTACAGCGAGACCACGTCTCGCTGTATCTCTTCCTTGTTGCTGTTGCCCGGAATGTCTTCCAGATGCAGTGACACCAAATCGGTGTCAAAGAATACTTCATCACAGTTATGCCCCTCACCAGCCCGATCAACGATCAGAAACTGATCCTGATCACTCAGCGCCAGAACCGGATGGTGCCAAACCCCTTTGTGGTAATTGACCCCTTGACGTCCGTTGCTAATGAACGCCCGGCAATGAGATAACTGCGGATGATCGCCTTTCGGCGCAACAACAATCAGATAAGGTCGCCCAAACAATGGAACGAACGCCTGAGAGCCTAAAGGATGGCGTTCAAGCATCCGTATCGTCAGCGGATACTCTAGCGGTGTGGCCTGAAAAATACTCAGGATGGCCTGACCACACTGATCTGCCACGTCCGCACTGGCAAGTTTGTGGTAACGGCGCGTTGAACCGTTATTGATCATGAAGTAATCACTGTTTTCGGTTTCAATCACATCCCCAAACTCAGCAAATGCATCTTTATTGAGAGGTTCTATTTTCAGACGGCGAATTCCATTGCTCATAGTGCTTCCCTTGCTGTGAATTAACCGGCTTTAGTGCCGAACAAACGTAGGCGGCTAACACCACCATCCGGGAAAATGTTCAGACGCACATGCGTCACAGGCCCGATATCGTTCACTTGCGACACAAACTCATGGATTTCATGTGCACTGAGTTTCTGCGCTGGTAACAATTCACGCCAGAACAAGCTTTGTGTCGCAACCTGATCGTCGGTACCACCTTTGACGTAGGCAGCCTGAATAGAACAGCTGTCCGGGTAGTTCCCTTTGAAGTGTGCGGTGTCGACAACCACTCGTTCGATATTCCCTGCATGACCTAAGGCCACGATCACCCAATCGTTACCAGGCGTGCGACGTCGTGCCGTTTCCCAGCCATCACCCATGTTTTCACCACGTCCCGGGCCAAGAATATTGGACGTTTTACCGTAATGTTCATCACTGCATGCCAGTGCACGACCACCATGCTCAACCGCAGCCAGGTCAATCTGTTGCTGGGTATCGATCGCTTCCCAATCCACGCTTGGAGTCCCGTAAATACGCAGACGTGCTACACCACCATCTGGGTAAATATTGAGGCGCACATGGGTGTACACTTTACCGCTCTCGATGTTACGCAGGTGATGGCTGTCGCCAGCCAGACTAAGTGACGGCAGGATCTCTTCCCATTGTGTGGCATCGTCCGGATCGCCTTGTGGTGAGTAACACGCATCCAGCGAGGCCGAAGGCGGAAAGTTACCAGTAAAGAAACTGGTATCGATATCTACGCCCGCAATCGTTCCGGCTAAACCTAAGCGTACAACACAGAAATCGTAGCCTTCTCCGCGTTTACGTCGGGTTTCCCAACCGTCCATCCACTTGCCATTGTCATCGAACACCGCTTCTTTCCATACTGGTGCTTCCCGACGTAACAGACGGCTTTTGTCTGCGAAAAAGTCATCGGTAGCGTACAGCGCCTGAGCGCCCAGTTTGTCGTCTGCGAGGTTGATGTATTGTTCAAAATCTAAGGACATTTCCGTCATCCTTCCAATTAATCCAATTAATAATAAAAACGAGTTTGTACCTGCTTCACGTCTGCTCAGACAGGTACCCCACAGCAGTGAACCAATTCGCTCCTCTGCTGTTTATGACTGGCATGAGATAGCTGCCGACTCTGCGACTTACATATCCCAGAGGCGGAAAAAGGCGATCTTGTTGATCTCTTTCAGCGCCGTAACAAACTCAGTTTCACTATCATTGCCTAATCGCATCTCGAACGATTCAAGAATTTGGTAACGATTGGCCCCTTTTACTGCCATGATAAAAGGGAAGTTGAAGCGATCCTTGTAGCTGTTGTTGTAATAAGTAAATTTTTCAAATTCCTCGGGTGAACACTGATCAATGCCCGCTCCCGCCTGCTCTGCGGTGGAAGCTGCCGTCAGTTCACCGTTGACCGCGGCGCGGCCGGCTAAATCCGGGTGAGCATTAATGAGAGCCAGTTGTTGTTCGGGTTGTGCCGTCAACAAAGTGGAGGCCATTTTCAGATGAAGATTCTCGATGTCATTGTCTTCTTGCGACAAGCCCTGGTCATAGACTTTTTCGGCCACCCACGGGCTGTGTTCGTACACATCACCGAAGTGAGACACAAACTCCTCGCGCGCCATTTGGGTCGGTTTGCAAAAACGAAATTGTGTCATGTTACTGCTCCTGATTCAGTTGATAAGGGTGATGTTCATGCCAGTGGCGTGCAATATCGATGCGTCGACACAGCCATACCTTGTCGTGCTGCTTGACGTAATCCAGGAAGCGGCGCAGTGATGCAATACGACCCGGACGACCAATAAGACGACAATGCAAACCGACTGACATCATCTTCGGCGCTGTCTCGCCTTCAGCGTATAAAGTGTCGAACGTGTCTTTGAGATATTGGAAAAACTGTTCGCCGGAATTGAAGCCCTGAACGGTCGCAAAGCGCATGTCGTTGACGTCCAGCGTATACGGGATCACCAATTGAGGGCGTCCAGCTTCGGTATGCCAGTATGGCAAGTCGTCGTCATAAGCATCAGAGTCATAGAGAAAGCCCCCTTCTTCCGCGACCAAACGTCGCGTATTCGGTCCGGTTCGTCCGGTGTACCATCCCAGCGGGCGTGACCCGGTAACGGATTGAATAATTTCAATCGCTTTCATCATATGGTCACGTTCTTGAGATTCATCGGTGTATTGATAGTCAATCCATCGATAGCCATGACTGCAAATCTCATGTCCGGCTTCCACCATGGCTTTTGCCACAGCAGGGTGACGCTCAAACGCCATGGCAACCGCAAACACAGTCAATGGAATGTTGTACTCATCAAATAACTTTAATACCCGCCACACACCGGCACGACTGCCGTATTCATAAATCGATTCCATGCTGATGTGTCGCTCCCCTTTCAGGGGTTGTGCGGAGGGAATTTCGGACAGAAACGCTTCTGACTCATCGTCTCCGTGAAGAACACAGCGCTCTCCACCTTCCTCGTAATTCAGGACAAACGAAACGGCAACTCGGGCATCCCCAGGCCATTTAGGATGTGGAGGATTTGGCCCGTAGCCAATGAGGTTTCTTGAATAGTCCTTATCCATTCAGGCTCTCCTTAATATGGGGCGAAACCGTATCGCCCAACCAAACCTTACCTAAACATTGTATACAATAATTTATCTTAATGTAAAGATTTTGTTGTTAAAGTTAACTTCTTCAACAACATCCTTTTATATCAAACAATTAGGGGTAAAGCATGATAAAATACTGCTTTGACACAGTTCACAAAGTCATCATACAAGCAAAAATACGCGTAACATTTACATAACAAACGACTTTACTAACCGAGTATTTTGTGTACATATATAGTTATCAGCAAGAGAAAAGCACCACCTCTTGTATACAAAGTTTTTCAATCAAAGCTAAGGAGAGCGCCACGCGCTGACGTAAATTATGGGAAAACTAACCACACATGTTTTGGATACAATGCATGGTACTCCGGGGGCGGAAATCAAAGTAGAACTGCATCAAGTAGACGGTAGTTCACTGGTATACATCAAAGATGTCACCACCAACTTCGATGGCCGGACAGACAGTCCAATGCTGGAGGGCAATGAGTTCGTCGCCGGAAAATATCAGCTCACCTTCTATGTCGCTGACTACTATCGCGCTAAAGGTGTGGATATCGGTGACATTGCTTTTTTAGATGACGTGGTGATCCGTTTTGGCATCAGTGAAGACAGTCACTACCACGTCCCGCTACTCGTCTCGCCTTACAGCTTTTCCACTTATCGTGGCAGCTGATTTCAATAACAACTAATAGCGTCAGGGACTAGATATCACTGGGAGAATTGAAGTCAGGTTGTATTCAATTTAAAGGAAATACATTTAAAAGGACTTGCTGACATGAATGAAAGCAAAGCGGATGTGCTGAGCGAGGGCCAGCCAGAGGGCTTTCTTGAGCGTTTTTTTAAGCTAAAGGCGCATGGGACCAGCGTAAAAAACGAGTTAGTCGGTGGTGCAACCACATTTGCCACCATGGCCTACATTATCTTCGTCAATCCACAAATTATGGCTGCGTCCGGGATGGATGCCGGCGCGGTGTTTGTCGCAACCTGTATTGGTGCTGCCATTGGCTGTTTGCTTATGGGTTTGTTTGCCAACTGGCCTGTCGGCTTAGCGCCGGGCATGGGGTTGAACGCCTTTTTCTCTTTCACTGTGGTCAGTGAAATGGGTTACAGCTGGGAAGTCGCACTGGGCGCCGTGTTTATCTCCGGGGTGCTGTTTGTCGGCATGAGCTTTTACAAAGTGCGTCAGTGGATCATTGAGAGCATTCCAGAAAGCTTGCGCTATGCAATGACAGCCGGGGTGGGCTTATTTCTTGGTCTCATCGGCCTTAAAACCGCAGGGATCGTCGTTGATAACCCGGCCACACTGGTGTCATTGGGTGACTTCACGAAACCAGAAGCTTTGTTAGCCGCGATTGCGTTTCTGATCACTGCCATCTTAAGTGAGCGCCGTGTGTTTGGTGCCGTACTAATTGGGATTCTCAGCGTGACGTTAATTGGCATGATGCTCGGGCTGGTTCACTACAACGGCTTTTTCTCTGCGCCGCCAAGCCTTGCTCCTACGTTTCTGGCGATGGACATCGCGGGTGCGATGAACGTATCAATGATCAGCGTGATCCTGGCGTTCTTGTTCGTCAATATGTTCGATACCGCGGGTACCTTAATGGGCGTGGCCGAACGAGCCAATCTGGTCAACAAGGAAACCGGTAAAATTGAAGGTCTGAGCAAAGCGCTCAAAGCAGACAGTATTTCCAGTGTTGCTGGCGCGTGTGTTGGCTGCCCTCCGGTCACAAGTTATGTGGAAAGTGCCGCCGGCGTTTCTGCAGGCGCGCGTACCGGTTTGTCTGCGATTGTCGTCGCGCTCTTATTTGTTGCTGCGATCTTCCTTTCTCCGATTGCCGGAATGATTCCAGCCTATGCCACGTCAGGCGCTCTGATTTATGTCGCCTTTGTCATGATGAGCAGTATGCAGAATGTCGACTGGAAAGACTTCACCAATGCCGCCCCAGCGGCGATCACTGCCCTGATGATGCCGCTGACCTTCTCTATCGCGAACGGTATTGCGCTCGGTTTTATCACCTACACGGTTTTGAAAGTGTCGACTGGTAAAACCAAAGACGTTTCAATTTCGATGTACGCACTGACGGTGATCTTCATCGCCAAACTGGTCTACATCGGTTAATTACAATCAAAAAATAATTCACACGTTCACCAGCCCGGAGTCTTACTCTCTGGCTGGTTTCGTGTACCCAAATTTCATGTACTACGCAGTTTGTAGTTCATAGATTGCCGACTCAACGAGAGAACAACAGAGAACCCAAACAGACTCACTCTCTGAGGAACAACATATGAAACTTCTGTATACGCTCAATCAACGTCCGCCACGCAGCATTACTCTGCTATTGGCACTCCAGCACATGTTGGCTTCCATCGGCGGCATCGTTGCCGTCCCTTTGATCGTCGGGGCGTCCATCGGCCTTCCGAATCAGGAAATCGTTTCTTTAATCAACGCAGCCTTGTTGGCTTCTGGTGTCGTCACCATCGCACAATGCATCGGCTTCGGACCTGTGGGCATAAGACTGCCTGTTGTCATGGGCTCAAGCTTCGCTTTTCTCGGTGTTGGTATCACCATAGGCAAAGAAGGTGGCGTCGGCAGCATCATGGGCGCGGCGCTGATCGGTTCATTCGTGGTCATTTTTGCCAGCTTTTACATGGATCGGGTGCGCAAACTGTTCCCTACTCTGGTCAGCGGTGTGGTAGTCACATTGATCGGCTTGACCATTCTGCCAGTGGCAATGAACTGGGTTGGTGACGCACCCGCGGCCAGTGACAAGTTCGCCACACTGCCGAAACTGTTCCTGGCGATTGTGTCTCTTGGAATTGTTGTTGCGGTTTCCGTGTACTGCCGCGGGGCGGTGGCGGCCTCTGCGATCGTGATTGGCCTGGCTGGCGGTTACCTCGTCGCTTTATCGCTGGGCATGGTCAATCTGGAACAAATCAACACCGCTGCCTGGATAGGCGGACCGGAACCCCTGAAGTACGGTCTGAGTTTTTCCACCAGCGCGATCATCAGTATGAGTCTGGTCTACATCGTCGTTATCGCGGAAGCGACCGGAGACTTCATGGCGCTGGCGAATAACTGTCACACCAAAGTAAGCGGCAAAGATCTACAACGCGGCCTGCTTGGCGATGGCCTTGGTAGCACGCTTGCGTCTTTGCTCACCGCCATGCCGCTGGCATCATTCAGCCAGAATGTCGGAATTGTAGGCATCACCGGCGTCGCCAGCCGCTACGTCGTTGCCGCCACCGGTGGCTTGTTGATCCTCGGAGGCCTGTTTCCGAAACTGGCCGCCATTGCGGTCACCATTCCCAAGCCCGTGCTCGGCGGTGTGGGTTTTGTGATGTTCGGGATGATTGCTTATGCCGGTATACGTATGCTGATCAAAGCCGCCGATACCAAACGCAACGCTCTGGTGGTGTGTGTCGGCCTGGCGTCCGGTTTGGCGGTGACCTTTGAACCGCGTCTCTTGCAGCATCTGCCTCATGATCTGGCCAACTTCCTCCACTCCGGGATTACGACTGGCACAATCGTGACTGTATTGCTGCATCAGTTACTGCCAAAATCGACTCGCAAAGAAGAGCGTGAAGCGTTGAAAGAGAGCCGCGCTCAGGTTCAGGAAGCCATTGCTCGCAAGTCACAGGCAGCCGAAGTATCGGATGCACAGAACGCAAATACGCTGAAACCACAACAAGATTAGTTGCTCATAGCAACTACGGAGCCATCGGGCCTTCTGGCCCGTTGGCAAAACTCACTGACTATTCACTCCCGACACTGGTTCATTATCGCCAGTCTAAGGAGCAAAGACCGTCTCCCCTGCAATGGTTGATACGGCTAAGGATATTTATGAATGGAAACCATTTGGATTAAGAATCCACTCGCCATCTACACGGGCAACTCTCAGGATGCGCGTGGTGGCTTGGTAATACGAGGCAATCAGATCATCGAATTGATTGCCAAACATCAATCTCCCTCTCATACCATTGATTACACTGTCGATGCATCGCATCATGTGATCACGCCCGGTCTGATTAATGCCCACCATCACTTCTATCAGACACTTACCCGCGCCTATCCGGACGCACTCAATAAAGAGCTGTTCCACTGGCTAAAAAGCCTGTATCCCGTCTGGGCTAATCTGGACGAGGAAATGATGAGCGTCGCCACCGAACTGGCACTGGTTGAACTGATGCTGTCTGGCTGCACCACCGCGTCTGATCACCACTACTTATTGCCCGGCGGTTTGGAACACGCTATCGACTTACAAGTCGAAGTGGCTCAAAAGTTGGGAGTGCGCGCTATTTTTACCCGTGGCTCCATGAGCCTGGGGGAAGACGATGGTGGTTTACCGCCTCGTCACACCATTCAGACCGAACAAGCGATTGTCGATGACAGCTACCGTCTGATTCGCCAATACCACCAACATCATGACGGTGCGATGACCCAGATTGCACTGGCGCCCTGCTCACCGTTTTCTGTTACCACGGATTTGATGAAAGAAACCGCATACATCGCCTCTCAGGAAGGGGTTATGATGCACACCCATCTGTGTGAAACACTGGATGAAGAAGATTTCTGTATCGAGCGTTTTGGCATGCGCCCCGTCGATTATCTGGAAGATGTCGGGTGGCTAAATCAGCGCACCTGGCTGGCGCACGGTATCCATTTCAGCGCTGAAGAAATTCGCCGCTTAGGCAAGGCCGGGGTTGGTGTCAGCCACTGTCCTACATCCAATATGATGCTGGCATCCGGCATCTGTAAGAACAATGAGCTGGAAGCCGCCGGAGTGAAAGTCGGCCTTGGTGTCGATGGGTCTGCATCCAACGATGGTTCCAATATGATCGCGGAAGTACGCATGGCCATGTATCTGCAGCGGCTGCAATACGGTTCGGCGAATGTGTCTCACCTTGATGCGCTGCGTTGGGCGACCAAAGGCTCAGCGCAGGCAATGGGCAGAAGCGATATCGGTGAACTAGCGATCGGTCTGCAAGCCGACCTGGCAATGTTCAAGCTTGATGACATTCGCTTTTCCGGCAGCCATGATCCTCTTGCCGCGCTGCTGCTGTGTGGTGCTCAGCAAGCTGACCGGGTGATGATCGCCGGTCACTGGCGCGTGCTCAATGGTGAAGTGATCGGCGTTGATCTCAACCAGTTAATGCGACGCCACCGGGCGGCTGCCCAACGTCTAGCAGAAAAAGCCCTGCAATCCTGATTCAGATAAACGAAAGCCGCGCAAGCGGCTTTTACTGCCTTATCAACCATCACCGCACCCAATCGGTGTCTCTATCAGACTACGCATTCAAATCTGTCAGCAGTTTTTGACGATACTCTTCCACCACCTTAATGATCGACGGCTTCACTTCGCTGATCTGCTTGGATGGCGGGCACCAAAGCCCCACCGCCAATTTGTACCCCTCTAACATGGCCGATGTGTTCACTGGCTGGATAGCGTGATCCGAGAATTCCGAATGAGCGAACGTTTTCGGCAGAATAGACCACCCTAACCCGGCTTCGACCATTTTGATGATCAAGGCGAGTTGGTCCACTTCTTCGTAGTTGGAACTGACAATGATTTTTTCGCTCATGCCCTCTTGCAGCAGAGAGCGCAGTACAAATTGTTTGGAATTTCGCAGCGCCATCAATACCTCATCAGGCGCCAGAGCCGCCAAATCCCCGTTTTTCTGCACGAAGGGGAGAAACTCGAAATGCCCCAAAAACGTGGAGTCTAAACTGTGCATGGCCTGACTATCGTGTACGTTCACCAGCCCGAAATGATACTCACCACTTTGCAGGCCCTGTTTTATCTCACTTTTATTACGGACCAGAAAGTTCACCCGCATCATCGGAAAGTCAACCGCCAGCTGCATTCGAATCAACACCAGAAAGTTATGCGGAATGACGCTGGAGTATGCAATGTTGATATTTTCCAGCCCGCCATACGCCAGACTTAATGCAACTTTGTCAAAAGTACGCGCCTGTTCGATGGTCTGCTTGGCATAATGATACAGCAAATGCGCATCCTCGGTGGGTTCGACAGAGCGCCCCACTCGCTCAAACAAACGGACCGCCAGCAAATCTTCGAGGTTTGTGATCACCTGGCCAATCGTTGTTCGGTGCTTACTTAATTTTGCCGCTGCCTTACTAAAAGAGCGCACATCATACACTGTGACAAACGCGAGCAATTGTTCAAAACTAAACTGCATTTTTCTTACTCCATCTTTCTCACATCCAAACCAAGTCAAAACGCATATTCTTGGGTTAAAAAGCGATCAAAACCCTCTCTAATGGTCAATATAACATCATCATGTAGGATTGGATCCTACATATGCGATTATCATATCAAGGATAAATGGCTTTATCTTTCTATTCATCAAACCAATAGAGAAAAACCATGAACTCAATGCCACATGAACTCGTCTGGGGAGAAGTCTACTTTCCCCCCTTATTGCTGGTTGTCGCATTAGCGTATCTTCTGACCATTTTGGTCGGTACCACCGCCGCGAAGCTTGGGTTGTACAAATACATCGCTTTTCCCGCTCTGGCAGAACTGAGCTTAATCGTCATTTTTATTGGTGTTATTGGCCAATTCATTACCATTTTTTGAGGCAGTTACTGTGATTAAACGTTATCTCTTCACTCTGATACTGATGTGCACCGCAGGTGTCGTAGGCTACAACCTGTACCAAACGTACTCCAGCCACCCTTGGACACGCGATGGTCAGGTCAGCGCTTATATCGTTTCTGTGACTCCTCGAGTAACCGGGCAAGTCACACAAGTCTATGCCCAGGACAACTCACAAGTAAAAAAAGGCGACCTGCTGTTTGAAATTGATGCCAGCCTCTACAAAGCGGCCTATCACAAAGCACTGGCCAGTGAAAAACAGGCGTTAGCGCTACTGGCAAAAGCAAAAAATGAAGCACAGCGTGCACGGAAACTGGAGAAACGTACTCCAGGTGCAGTGCCAGTACTGACGTTGAACAACCTGAACAACGCCGTAGAAACCGCCGCGGCCAATGTGGAGTTAGCCAAAGCGAACGTCGAAGAAGCGCGCCTGAACTTAGATTTCACGCAAGTGCATGCGCCAACAGATGGCTACATTACCAATTTCAACCTGCGTGTCGGCTCACAAGTAGTGGCCAATACTCCGGTGGTTGCTCTGATCGATGAAAACAGTTTCTGGATTGAAGGTTACTTCAAAGAGACCGATTTAGTTGGCGTGGATCCGCAAGACAGCGCGTACGTGACACTGATGACGCACGACGACATCGTGCTGGAAGGCAAAGTGAAAAGTATTGGTTACGGCATTGCAAAGCAAGATGGCAGCACTGGCAACGATCTGCTCCCGAACGTCAACCCAAACTTCCAGTGGATTCGCCTGGCCCAGCGTATACCGGTTAAAATTCAGCTTGAGCAAGTGCCTGACACCTTGCAACTTCGAGTTGGCATGACCGCATCCGTTAAAATCATCAAACACTAAGTGGAGATGGCCATGTTGAGTGCCTCAACCAAAGAAGCGATCAAAGCCGCGCTCGCCATCGTGCTATCCATCAGCCTGGCGTTATGGTTTCAATGGGAAAAACCCTACTGGGCAGCGATTGCGGTCGCCGTGATGGCATTGAACGAAAGCTTTGCACACTCAATAAGCAAAGGGCATAACCGACTGGCAGGCACGGTACTGGGGACCGGTTACGCTTTCTTCCTGATTGCGCTGTTTTCACAGAACCAGTTCTTGTTTCTGACCTTCTTCACGCTGTTTCTCGCGCTATGCCTGTTTATGTCCAGCGACGAAAAATACGGTTATATCTTTTCTATCGGTTTTGCGGTGTGCTCAATCGTTGCCTGTATGGGCGGGTTCGATAACCAGGCAACATTCCACTTTGCGGTGCTGCGCTTACAAGAAACTCTGCTGGGCGTCGCAACGTTTTCGCTGGTGTATCGGTTGATGTGGCCTGTGAATACAGAGCAGCATTTCTTTCAACGTTTCGAAACCAGTCGGCAAACGTTACTCGATGCGATCAACAGTCGCCACCAAATAGACATTCAGGCACTGGAAGCCAACGCCGATAACATCAATAAGCTGTCTCAACTGATTCGTTTGCCTAAAACCGGGGCTTATCGGCTAAAACAGCATCAACGCAGTTGGAAAACACGTATTGATGAAATGGCACAACTTCAGGCACGCCTAAGCGATATAGCACACCAAGAAGAGCATAATAACGACGATCACAGGATCGACTGGACCACGCTAGCCAAGCAGATAGAAAGCTTCGACATTACTGCGCCTCAAACCTCGCTGGTGGGCCACTTTCTGGCCGAAGCGAACAGCCAACGCACTTTGTGCTGGCATCAAGAGCACCGAAGCTTTGTACAACATCTCAACGAAGACGGACGCAAAGTGTTGCAGGGCGTCGCCATGTTCGTCGTGTCGTTAATGATTTGGATTTATTTACCGGTGCCCGGTGGGTTTATTTTTCCAATGATTGCCGGTGTGTTTGCGTCTATTGTACCGACATTGCCGCCTAGCGTGATAAAAGACGCCTTTTTCGGCGTGATAGGCACAGGATCGGTGATCTTGTTGCAATACATTTTTATCATGCCGTTGATGACCGAACTGTGGCAGTTGGCTTTGTTTTATTTCGTTAACGTAGTGGTTATCTGGACGGTGTTTTCTACCCCAAAACTGATGATCCACCGGATTCTCGGCGTTAACCTGCTGGTGGTGCTGACGTCTGGAGCCCTTAATCTCACGCCCGTATACCGAATAGAAACACCACTACTGATGCTGACTAATATTTTAATTATTTTGATGGTCTCTAAGTTGTTCACTGATCTCTTTCGCCAGTCAGCGTAAACCCACACCCGAGCAGCAAACACGAGACTGATTATCCAAGTAACGATAAACAAAAACCTCAGGCTAGCCTGAGGTTTTATTTCAAAACTGATGCGTTAACGTCAGTTTTAGCATGCCTTCAGTGGTGTGGTATTCAAATCCTTCATACACAGCACCAAATTCAACGTACGCATTCCAACGCTCGGTCACAGTAAACTGTTGTTCGATTGAGATTCCCATTTCCCGGATACCAGACTGTCTCTTACGTATGTGCTGGTCTTTGTCGTACACCCTCTCAGACTTATAACGCAACCAGGTATTCAGTGACATGTCAGGCAGCATCGGGACACTGTTATCGATAAACCATTCCGGATCCTGCGTTTCACTCACGTCATACAATATTCCGGTACTCAAGTATCCGTTATCATTGAGGGTGACACCAAGTCGCCATACCGCCCCAGCAGATAATGTCTCGTTGCGCTGATGGCGACCTCCGCTGATAACATGTTGCTCGGCAAACATCGGGCTAACAGCGACACTGGTAAAAAGCGGAGACCAGAGCGGAAAAGCCACACCAAATTCCGTTGCCTGGGCATACAACAAACCGTAGTCGGTCACCTTCTCAATATCGAAATAAGGCAGCCATTCTGTTTCGCCGCCTTGCCACTGGTAGGTGATCCCCACCTCCAGCGGTTCAGACGCACTGTGAGTCTGAAAACTCCCCAGACTCACAGCCAACCAGATTGCTGCACTAAGGTTATGCCGCTTCATGTTCCGGTGCCGTCGTAGCGGCGGGCTTTTTAGCGGCGTATACCGCTTTCCAACTGTTGTCCTGATGTAACCCCATCAAATGACAGATAATGCCGGAACGTTTAAAGCCGTAAATCATCAGAATCGACAGAGAGCTCAACGTGAAGATCACAAAGAAGTTGTTCACTAGTGTCATCCCAAGCTTCGCAGTGATCAAAGTCATCAACGGCCCCCATAAGAAAATGAAGATCGACTTATGGAAGATAAACACCGTCAGCGAGAACATACCAATCCAGTTCAGTGGCTTCCAACTGACATCAATGCCTTTTGAGTGCAGCCACAACAGAGTGGAGATCACCAGGAACTCGGTTCCCCAGATACCCATACGCCCAAAAGTATTCTCAGCCAGGGAGTGCTCTTCGGCATAAACGTCCGCCAGAGAAATAGTTCCAATACTGTCAAACGTAAAGAAAAGCGCCAGAGCCAGTACCGACAGCAGCATTACCCCCTGATTCAGCATGTCACGCATGTGTGGTTTGTGGTGCCAAACCCAGCCATACATAAAGCCAAGACAACCACTCGCCATGAACAAGTCCAGTCTGGCGTCCAATTCATAGTCAGGGTGAACGTAATGACGAACCATTGCTTCAAATGAGCTTAATGCGTCCGGAATACCCAATTGAGCCACAAAGAAGCTCAATACCGTCACCACCATCATGCCGCGAATACCGAACAGCCCGTACACCAGTGAGAACAGCGCAAGCAGCACCATCCACAGCATCACAGGGTAGAATGAAATCGCTTCACCAAAGTTTGGCGCAATCACAAATCCTTCGACATACAGTACACCGATGATCGATGCAAAAAGGAGTAGTTTTTGTGCCAGTTTCGCCCGAACCTGTTCCTGAGTCTTCATCGCCAGGTTGAAGGCGGCAAGCGCCAGATAGATTTGGCTGACCCAGGGTACAAGCCACAGACACATATTGGCGGTAATGCTATCCATCGGAAGCAGCTTTCCGATCATCGGTAGGTGGGAGGTATATACCGTATCCCAGCTTTCATATTCGCGGATAAAAAAGTCCTTATACCAGTAGTTCAGATAGCCGGTGTAGTGTTCAAACACCGCCATAAAAATCACCAGTCCGCGAAGAAAATCCAAACTCACGATTCGTTGTTTGTTTGCTGTCATTTGACGTTACTCTTACAAGTAGAAATTGCGCTAATTGAACACCGTTTTTATTTGTGAGAACAGTAAGTAAATGTACAGAATTGTATGCAATGCGATTTAAATTTAACTATATGTTTTTAAAATGATTAATCAGAATTTGTAATTCGATGGAAGAGAAATCAGACAAAAAAAGAGCCTGTATCTGACACAAGCTCACGAAACATTTTGGCGATTTAATATTCAAGTTCAATGTGATGCAGTTTAACAGCGCCCTGATCCCAGGTGGTACGACACTTCGCTTCCAGTGCCGTTGAGCGTTGAAACTGGTTGTCCACACTTTGAGAGTACGTCACAAAACCATCGTTTCGGGTGAGATCTCCCCACCAGAATCCACCGGGTTCAGCGAAACGTAAAATTTTCCACCCGCCACCATCACTGATTCGTCGAACTCGCGAGAATGTACATCCTCCAGGACGACCAGAATTGATGTTATCCAGGGAAGCGTGCATGTTGACCTGAAATTGCCCGATCTCATCAGACAAAGGGATCGTACAGGTAAAATAGCGTTCTGTACGTCCGTAGGCAGGCTCAAAAATGAACGAAGATGAGGCGGCATCTGGCCCGACTTTCTCACTCATAGCAATGCTCATCGTCGCTTCAAAGCTTCCCTTCTCGCTCTTCAGTTTGGCAAACTGAACGTTTCGTTCCGCGATACTCTCTGCGCAGTATGACACTGCTGGGTAGGTGACAACTTTGGCTTGAACCCCTGACGAGACCGCACAACAGGCGGCCGTTAACAGAAATAATTGTTTCACTTTATATGCTCTTGGTTTTATATAAGAAAAACGCATATTAAGGATTACGAATACAGGTTCAACGTTAAGTAATTGAATTTAGAGGCGGGTCACGTTCACTCTATTCATCTTGCAGCGTTACAGCGACTTAATGAATTCACAGCCTAATGGGGACATATTTCCTATAATTAAGAGGACAAAAGCCACCTCAGACAGGAGGTTTCTATGACCATGGCAACCCGGCTGAGTCACTACCTGAATGAGCACCATATCCGCTTTCAGACACTCAGCCATGAACACAGCCACAGCTCTCTTCACAGCGGAATTGCCGCTGGAGTTCCTCTTAACCATCTGGCGAAAGGAGTAGTACTGGAAGATCATGATGGCAAGCATATGATGGCCATCCTACCCGCTAACGCCAAAATCAATCTGGCGATATTGAACGACGAGATGAATGCCACATTTCACTTGGTCAAAGAACAAGAGATTTACCGGATGTTTAATGACTGTGAAAATGGCGCCATTCCGCCAGTCGGCAGGGCCTATCATATGGCGATGGTGTGTGATACATCACTGACAGATTTGGATCATGTCTACCTGGAAGCAGGTGATCACGAAACACTGATCATGCTCGATAAAACGGCGTTCAGACGGCTAATGGAGCACAGCAAGTTCATCCATTTCAGTAGTCAGGTTTTCCATTAAGCGGCACACAACAAAAAGGCTTGCACCTGGTGCAAGCCTTTTTTGATCACGCAGATTTTCGCGCAGAAAGGATATCTTTCAGCGCAAACATGCCATTAAGAGCCGCCGGAAAACCAGCATAAACGGCCATCTGCAGAATAACCTCTTTGAGTTCCTCTTCACTACAACCGACATTCAATGCTGCTTGTAAGTGCACCTTCAATTGTGGCTGACAATTGCCCATGGCAGTCAGTGCCGCGACCGTAGCAATTTCGCGAGATTTCAAATCCAACCCGGGGCGGGAGTAAATGTCACCGAATGGAAACTCAATCGTCAACTTTGCCAGATCCGGGCAGATGTCTTCCAGACTGGTGATAACATTATGCCCGGCTTCGCCGTCAATCTCCGAGAGTTTTTCTAACCCAATTTCAAATCTTGATGAATGCATGATGCGTTCCTTTTTTACTTGTTGGAACATCACCTTACAAGTTAGAGCTTACTCTAAGTCAAGAACTAAGTTTATCACGGTAAAATTGTATCTTTACCTCAAGTGCGTCGAGATGTTCGAGTTGCTCATCAATATGTTGCTGTAATTCGCGCCGATGCTGTTCGAGCAACTGTTGTCGGGCTTGCATTGTTTTCTCCCCCCGCTCTCGTAGCTCAGCATAACGCTGAATTTGCTCTAACGGCATACCGGTGGATTTCAAACGTACAATGAATCCAACCCATTCGCGCTCTCTGGCAGTATAAACCCGATGACCACTGGCATTTCGCTGAACATTTTTTAGTAAACCGATCTTCTCGTAATAACGCAAAGTGTGGGCAGACAGTCCCGTCTGAAGGGAAAACTCTTTCATATTCATCGAACAACTTCTCTAGGAAACGCTGAGTCACTGCTCAGCGGGAACGAACATGACAACCTTGAATCACCAGTTGAGTGATAAACTGAGCTGCTTGTTGATAGTCATCATTATCAAGCTGTGGTTTCTGCATGACATTGCAAATCTGCCAACCAAAATCGGCGTACGTTTGCGTAGCGGCCCAAATAGCAAACATAAGATGATGCGGTGGCACCGCGTCCATCAACCCCTGCTCCTGCCAGGTTCGAAACTTGTTCAGAATCATCTGGGATTGTTCAAACAGCTCTTGGCCAATGTCCTCTGGTAATGCTTTAGCGCCCGACATCACTTCATTCGCAAACACCTTCGAGGCATGGGGGTGATCGCGAGAAATTCTGAGTTTCGTTTCAATATAACGGCTCAATGCTTCAACCGGGTCATCAAGTTCTTCGATGGGCTTAGAGGCTTCCAGCAGAGGCTGAGTCACCGTTTGCAATACCGCGTAATAGAGTTTGTCTTTTGAGCTGAAATAATAAAATACATTGGGTTTGGGCAGCTCAGCAGCTTTGGCAATATCGGCCATTGTAGTGGCTGCATACCCTTGCTTTGCAAACTGCTCGCTGGCCACTTCGATGATCAAATCCTGATTTTTGCGTCTGATGCGCGACATGCTTCACCCCCGAGTCATCCTAATAACGTCTGATGTTAAACAATGGCTCGGGTAACACCAAGAATTCGTTATAAAAAATAGCGAGTAGCACGACTTTTGCTGTCATTTTTTGCTCTCCTATACCCGAGAAATAAAAAAGCGGCACACCGCTCATGCCCTTCAGTGTGCCGCAAAGCTTCTCGTAACAGGAGTCTGGTCAGAGAATCAGAATTGCCCTGAAATCATTTACGTTGGTCAATGTCGGACCGGTGAACAGTAACTGTCCGATCTGCTCGAAAAAGTCATAGCTGTTGTTGTCAGCCAAATAGTGCTCTGCATTGAGCTTCAGGCTAGAAGCATTTAAAACACTGTCTGGCGTTATCCAGGCTCCGGCGTTATCTTCCACACCGTCAATGCCATCGGTATCGGCCGCCAGAGCATAAATACCCGGCGTTCCATTTAATTCTTGATACAGACTGAGCAGGAACTCACAGTTCCGTCCTCCTCGCCCATTTCCTCTGACTGTCACCGTTGTTTCACCACCGGAGATGAGTACACACGGTGCGCTGAATGGCTGGCTTTTCCGCGCGACTTGCTTGGCCAGCGCTGCGTGCATTTTGGCGACCTCACGAGCTTCACCTTCGATACAGTCACTGAGAATGTGGGCTGTAATTCCGAGCCCTTCCGCTTCGGCCGCCGCCGCCTGCAACGCCATTTGCGGCGTCGCAATCAAATGAGTGACACACTGTGCCCAACACGCCTCCTCGGGTTTGACCGTTTCAGATAATGGTGAATTGAGCCATTCAAAGGCACTGGCAGGAATGTCTATCTGATACCGTTCGAGGATAGCCAGCGCATCAAAGCGAGTGGTCGCGTCTGGCACCGTCGGCCCTGAAGCAATCACACTGAGCTCATCCCCGGGCACATCCGATATCGCCAGTGTGACCACCTGAGCCGGATAAGCCAGCTTTGCCAAACGCCCCCCTTTGAGCGCCGATAAGTGTTTGCGCACGCAGTTCATTTCGTCGATGGCGGCACCAGATTTCAGCAACGCTTTATTGATCGCCTGCTTCTCGGCCAGCGAGATGTTGCCCGCAGGCAAGCTCAGCAATGCGGATCCCCCGCCTGAAATAAGGCATATCAGGGTATCGTTTTCTGTCAGTTCATCGAGTAGAGCCACCACTCGTTGTCCCACATCCAGACCCATGGCATCCGGCACTGGATGAGCTGCTTCGATGACCTCAATTCGTTCGCAAGCCTGAGTATGTCCGTAACGGGTAACCACCAAGCCTTCCAATCGCTCCCAATGGGATTGACCACGCGCCTGAAATACCGCTTCCAGCTCCGCCGCCATCGACGCGCCAGCTTTCCCGGCCCCTACGACAACGATGCGACCTTTGGCCGGTGAGGTGAACAACTCATCCGGCAAATGCTGAGCGATGTGCCCCTTGGGCAAAGCCTGATTAACCGCACTCTGGAACAGTTGGTGTAAAAATTGTTTTGGTTCGATGTCCATCAGCCACTCCTTAGATGACAGAAAAGAAAAATCCCGAAGTAAGGCGCCGGGCGCCTGCAGTTCAAAGCGGCGAAAGGAGTCCGCTCTGTCCCTTTGCCTTACGACGGGAACGCGTATAAAAGGAGACGAAACTACGCGATTTAGTAAGGAATTGAAGTCGGCAGGCGAGAGGAAGCACCTGCCGTTATCCCACCAGGGATTAGTCGCGGATTGAGTGACCAGAACGCTTTTCGATCGCTTTGATCAGCGCCGAATGGTCCCAGTTTTCTCCACCCATCGCCGCACAATCTTCAAACAGCTCCTGCGCGGTAGCTGTATTGGGAAGTGCAACGTCAAGTTCTTGCGCACCGGTCAGTGCCAGGTTCAAATCTTTCTGGTGCAGTGCTATCTTAAAGCCAGGGTCAAAGGTGCCGTTCACCATGCGTTCGCCATGAACTTCCAGGATCTTTGAGCTGGCAAAACCACCCAGTAAAGCCTGACGCACGCGCGCCGGATCCGCGCCTGCTTTAGAAGCAAACACCAGTGCTTCAGATACAGCTTCGATATTCAATGCCACGATAATCTGGTTCGCCACTTTGCAAGTCTGACCTGCGCCATTTTCTCCCACCAGAGTGATGTTCTTACCCATCACCTCAAATAGCGGACGGGCTTTATCAAACGCACTCTGACTACCACCGACCATGATACTCAGCGCCGCATTAATTGCGCCGACCTCACCACCGGAAACCGGTGCATCCAAATAGGCTGCACTACTTTCGTTGATGCGAGCCGCAAACGCCTTGGTCGCGATAGGTGAGATAGAGCTCATATCAATCACGAGCTTACCTGCTGCACCACCTGAGTTCAGACCTGCTTCAATGCCGTTGTCACCAAACAGAACCTCTTCGACCTGCGGCGTGTTTGGCACCATCAAAATCACTACGTCCGCCAACTCAGTTGCTTGAGCAGGGGAATGACACACCAACGCGCCAGCCTCAACCAGCTCACTCGGTGGCTGATTAAAGTGGTCTGAAAGGATGATGTCGTGTCCGGCTTTTTGCAGATTCTGCGCCATAGGCTTACCCATGATGCCGGTACCGATAAATGCAATCTTCATATTCTGTTCTCCTTAACTGTATTGGTTAGCGATACTGATTCATCCAGTTCAGTCCATCAGTGGTGGTGGACTGCGGTTTGTATTCACAGCCCACCCAGCCCTGGTAACCCAGTTGATCGAGCTGACTCAGCACAAACGGATAGTTGATCTCACCAGTGCCCGGCTCATGTCGGCCAGGGTTATCTGCCAGTTGCACATGCGCAATTTGGTTGATGTTAGCGCTAACGGTTGGCGTGATGTCACCTTCCATGATCTGCATGTGGTAGATGTCGTACTGGATGAACAAGTTGTCGCTGCCAACGTCGTTGATGACCGCTTTGGCCTGCTCAGTGGTATTGAGGAAAAAGCCCGGGATGTCACGGGTATTGATGGCTTCAATCACCAAATTGATACCTGCTTTTTTCAGCTCTTGTGCGGCATAACGCAGATTAACCACAAAAGTTGCATGCGCATCTTGCGGGGTAACGCCCTTTGGCGTGATCCCCGCCAGACAGTTGATTTGGGTATTGCCCAGCACTTTTGCGTATTCAATGGCCATCGCGACCCCGGCCTGAAACTCCTCTATCCGAGTTGGGTCAACGGCAATTCCTCGCTCACCGGCGTCCCAGTCTCCGGCTGGTAAATTAAACAACACCTGAGTCAATTGGTTATCATCAAGCTTTCGCTTAATCTCTCCTGCATCAAAGGCGTACGGGAACAGGTATTCCACGCCCTGAAAGCCAGCTTGTGCGGCCGCCTTGAAACGATCGAGAAAATCGACTTCGGTAAACAGCATGGATAAATTTGCAGCAAATTTTGGCATTGTGATGTCCTTTTCAGGCTGGCTCCCGAACAGAGAGCCAGCAGATTGTTTGGTTTGTCGATGGAAATTATTGCTGATGTGCCAGTGCCGTTGGTGCATCATTGATGCCCTCGGCAAGCGACTCGAATTCGTTAATCGCATTGATTTCCACACCCATTGAAATATTGGTCACACGCTCTAGGATTACTTCGACCACAACCGGCACCTGGTGTTTGTCCATCAGTGTCTTCGCTTGTGCAAATGCGTCCTGCATCTGCTCGGGATCCGTCACGCGGATAGCCTTACAGCCCAAGCCTTCAACAACCGCCACATGGTCGACACCGTAACCATTCAGCTCTGGCGCATTCTGGTTTTCAAACGCAAGCTGTACACAGTAGTCAATGTCAAACTGGCGCTGGGCCTGACGAATCAAACCCAGATAGGAGTTATTCACCAGCACATGGATATACGGCAAGTTGAACTGCGCACCGACCGCCAGCTCTTCGATCATGAACTGGAAGTCATAGTCCCCTGAAATGGCCACGATATCTCGACTCGGATCTGCAGCACGTACGCCCAGAGCCGCCGGTGTTGTCCAGCCCAGCGGGCCCGCCTGGCCACAGTTGATCCAGTTGCGCGGCTCATACACGTGCAGGAACTGAGCCGCAGCAATCTGAGACAAACCAATCGTGCTGACATAGCAGGTGTCACGACCAAACGCTTTGTTCATCTCTTCATACACACGCATAGGCTTGATAGGCGCTTCGGTGTAATGCGTCTTGCGCAGCATGCTTGCTTTACGCTGCTGACAATCACTGACCCAGTCACCACGAGCTGGCAATTTACCGGCGTCGCGCCATTCACGGGCGATATCGACAAGTAGTTCAAGGGCCGCTTTAGCATCCGACACAATGCCTAAGTCCGGACAGAAGACACGCCCAATTTGGGTAGGCTCAATGTCTACGTGCACAAACGTGCGGCCCTTGGTATACACATCCAATGAACCGGTATGGCGGTTCGCCCAGCGGTTGCCGATACCGAAAACGAAATCAGACGCCAGTAGTGTCGCATTCCCGTAACGATGGGCAGTTTGTAATCCCACCATACCCGCCATCAGTTCATGGTCATCCGGAATCGATCCCCACCCCATCAGCGTTGGAATAACGGGTACACCCGTAATCTCAGCAAATTGCTGCAACAAATCTGACGCTCCGGCATTGATGACACCGCCACCGGAAACGATCACCGGTTGCTTGGATGAACACATCATCTCCAATGCTTTCTCCGCCTGCGACCTTGTCGCTTTCGGCTGATAAGCGTCCAACGGTTCATACGTCTCGATATCGAATTCAATTTCTGCCAGTTGCACGTCTAAAGGCAGATCAATCAATACCGGGCCTGGTCGGCCAGAACGCATCAGATGAAACGCCTGTTGAAAGGCTCGTGGTACCTGAGCGGGCTCAAGCACTGTGGTCGCCCATTTTGCGACTGGCTTAGCAATCGACTCAATGTCAACAGCCTGAAAATCTTCTTTATGCAGTCGGGACGTCGGAGCCTGACCCGTAATACAAAGGATTGGAATCGAGTCTGCAGCTGCAGAGTACAACCCGGTGATCATATCCGTCCCTGCCGGGCCTGATGTTCCGATGCAGACACCGATATTGCCCTGCTTAGTACGGGTGTAGCCTTCCGCCATATGCGAAGCGCCTTCCACGTGACGCGCTAACACATGATCAATGCCACCCAGCTTTTTCATCGCCGCGTACATGGGATTGATCGCCGCACCCGGAACCCCGAAGGCAATGTCCACGCCTTCTTTTTTCAGCACTTCTACTGCTGCTTCGATTGCCTTCATTTTAGCCATTCGAACCTCCTTTTCGATTGTATACAATTCAAAAGAACTTTGTGTACTATGAATCATCTTCAGAAATTCGCAACCCCTGATCGCAACATTTTTTCAACATCGAGCAATCATTCTAAGCATCTGCTTACCCCGCAATCCTTAGAAATCATTACTTTACATGAATTATCTTTACGTAAAAATATTTTCCCAAAATCACAAATGAAAAATAAATGTTAAATAATCTTTGATTGTTTACATCGAATAAAATATAAGTATTCGTACAAGATTATTTTTGTACACAATATCAATCAGTATTGTTTAAAGGAGACAAACAATGGGTTTGAACGATGTGGCGGAACAAGAACAAACAGGCTGTCTGCACGTAACGGGAAACATGGATAACTCTGACTATCGCACGATTCTGTCTCAGGACGCACTGGCATTTTTGCACACGCTGGTGAACGAATTCGCGCCGAGACGTGATGCTTTGTTACAGGCTCGCTCTGAACTGCAGCAGCGGTTTGACAGCGGTGAACTGCCGGACTTCAGAGAAGACACACGAGCCATCCGTGAGGATAAAAGCTGGAAAGTGGCGACGCCTCCACCGGAACTTTTAGATCGTCGGGTCGAAATCACCGGCCCCGTAGATCGAAAAATGGTGATCAACGCGCTGAATTCCGGTGCCAAGGTTTTTATGTGCTGCTTTGAGGATGCCTCTTCTCCAACATGGGCAAATATGGTGGAAGGCCAGATTAACCTCAGAGACGCCAATCAGGGTACCATCAGCTACTATGATGAGAACAAAAATAAACACTATCAGCTGACGGACAACCCTGCTCTATTGATTGCTCGACCACGCGGCCTGCACCTGCCTGAGCAATCTATCCAGTTTAACGGCAAACCGATCCCCGGTTGTCTGATGGATTTCGCACTGTACTTCTTCCATAACCACCAAGTTCGCGCCGAAAAAGAGCTGGGTATCTATTACTACATTCCTAAGCTGGAAAGTATGGAAGAAGCACAATGGTGGGACGATGTATTTCGTTTTACCGAAGATCGCTTCGGCGTTGCCAGAGGGACTATTCGTGCCACGGTATTGATCGAAACCTTACCTGCAGTGTTCCAAATGGACGAAATGTTGTATGCCATGCGTGATCACATCGTCGCTATGAACTGCGGGCGCTGGGACTACATCTTCAGCTACATCAAAACATTGAAAAATCACCCAGATCGTATCCTGCCGGATCGTCATGTCGTTGGAATGGATAAAGCCTTTCTCAATGCCTACAGCCAGTTGCTGGTGCGCACTTGTCATCAGCGCGGCGCACTGGCCATGGGGGGAATGTCTGCGTTTATTCCTGCTAAGGACCCGGCTGAAATGGCACGCGTAACCGCAAAAGTCATAGAGGATAAAGAGCGCGAATCACTCAACGGGCACGACGGCACATGGGTTGCGCACCCTGCACTGGTGGACCTGGCCATGTCTGTGTTCGAGAAAAATCTATCGGGTAAACTCAATCAACTCGATTTTGTCAGCCCGACCCACGAGATCAGCGCAGCCACCCTGCTGCAACCTTGCGACGGTAGCCGTGATGAAGCCGGTGTACGGAAAAATATCCGCATCGCGTTGTATTACATCGAGGCCTGGATTCAGGGCCACGGCTGTGTACCTATTTATGGCCTGATGGAGGATGCCGCAACCGCGGAGATTTCACGGGCAAACATCTGGCAATGGATTCATCACGGCATCACGCTGGATGACGGCCAGCAATTTACCAAACAACTGTTCCATACATGGCTGTATCAGGAACTCGACACCATCAAACAGGAAGTGGGTGAAGCTCGTTATGCTGCTGGCCGCTTTGAACAAACTGCTGACCTTTTCTTCAAGCTGTCTACAGCCAGCGAGTTCGCCACCTTCCTGACCCTTCCAAGTTACGAGCTCTTAGGAGCCGTGTAGAAGAGAAAATCAGGAGATAACATGGGAAGTTTGACTCTACAACAAGCGCTAGCCATCATCGATGGCACGTTTCAGGCTGGCCTGAAAACCCAAAGTGCGCCTCTGACCGTCGCAGTACTCGACAGCGGAGGTAAATTGATTTCGCTACAGCGTCAGGACGGCTCAAGCATGATGCGCCCAGACATTGCGATAGCTAAAGCCTGGGGCGCACTGGCACTCGGTTGTTCATCGAGAAAGCTCGCTCAGGATGCAGACAATCGACCCGCGTTTATCTCCGCCGTCAATGTACTCGCACACGGAAACATGGTTCCGGTTCCCGGCGGGCTGCTGATCCGCGACGCTGAAAAAAACATTCTTGGCGCGGTCGGGGTCAGTGGTGACGTATCTGATGTTGACGAAAGTTGTGCCATGAACGGGATTGGTTTCGCCCATCTTTTCTGCGATGAAATGGTGGCATAACTTCTCCCCGACAAACACTGGCAACCAGAGCCCGGTGATCTGCCGGGCTTTTTATTCCGTAATTTCCAACCAGCGTCCTTGCGTCATCTCCTCCAGATGGCAGGTGTCTAACGCAAACACCGAATTGGGCGTGCCCGCGGCTGCCCAAATTTGTGAATACTGTTTAAGATCCTGGTCAAGAAAGGTCGTTACCGGACGAAGGTGCGCGACCGGCGGAACGCCACCAATGGTAAATCCAACGGCTTGTTTTACAAACCCGGCATTGGCTTTACCAAGCGTTAGGCCAGTGAGTTCGGTCAGTTTATTCATGTCGACCCGATTGCGGCCAGACGCGACCACCAGCACTGGTTCTCCCGTTGTTTCCGAGCGAAAGATCAATGATTTCGCAATCTGACCCACATCGCAACCAATGGCTTGCGCCGCTTCCAGAGCAGTACGGGTTGAACTGGGAAATTGCCTGATCACTAACTCATAACCCCGATCAGCCAGAAAGGCTTGCACGCGCTGCGCGCTGGTATTGGGTTTCTCGTTCATGGTTTGTCTTCCTTTTCAATCAGCTACGTTGTGCTTATACCTGTGTTCACTCTAACACTGTACGCTCGTCAATCACCATGCTGATTATCACGCTCGCGACACGTTTGAAACTTACCATTTAGGAATCAGTAAATTAGCTATCTGCCTTTGTGAATCTTGAGTTATGCTTAAATCATACTTTGTGCATTCATCTAATTGGATAAGGATTAGCAGAATTGAAAACGGCGTTGTTGTTGCAGCAGTGGATGCCCGGACTCTATCAACTTAAACACTATGAACGGAAGTGGTTAAAAGACGATGTGCGCGCGGCATTTTCCGTCGTGGCCGTCGCACTGCCCGTCGCCATTGCCTACGCGCAGCTGACTGGCGTATCGGCCATCGTCGGCCTCTACTCTTGTATCCTGCCGATGATGGTGTATGCGTTATTCGGTACTTCCCGTCAGTTGATTGTTGGACCGGATGCCGCAACCTGTGCAGTTATCGCAGCCGTCGTCACACCTCTAGCGGCCGGTGACGCCACCAAACACTGGCAATTGGTCATGACCATGACCGCCATGACAGGTCTGTGGTGCGTACTGGCGAGTCGTTTTAAACTCGGCATTCTCGCTGACTTCCTGTCACGCCCCATTCTGCTAGGTCTACTCAACGGTGTGGCGCTCACGATCATTGTCGGCCAGTTTGCTAAGGTCTCTGGATTGAATTTTGAACAGCGTTACTTGCTTGAGCGGTTAATTGAAGCGCCCTCTTTGCTGCTGGATGTGCACTGGCAAACGCTGATGATCACTCTGGTGACTACCGCCATCTACTTTGCTTCCAAACGTTACCGACCAAACTGGCCTGCGGCGATGATCGCCATTATCGTTGCGACGTTTTTGGTTTGGTCAACGCAACTGGATACCATGGGCGTGCAAGTGGTCGGCGCGATAGAAGGAGGCTTACCTATTTTTCAGGCACCGATTTTTGATATCGGTGTCAGTCGAGAGCTGGTCATGCCCGCACTCAACCTGGCTCTGGTCAGTTTCGTCAGTATGATGCTCACCGCACGCAGTTTCGCTGCTAAAAACGGGTACGATATCGATGCTGACAGGGAGTTCCGCGCTCTCGGGTTTGCCAATCTGGCCTCGGCGTTTTCGCAAGGATTTGCGATCAGTGGCGCTGATTCCCGCACCGCCGTGAACGATGCCAACGGAGGCAAATCACAACTGGTCCAAATCATTGCAGCGGTTGTTATTGCTCTGGTTGCGATATTTATCTATCAACCGTTGCAATACATCCCTATCGCGGCGCTCGGTGTGGTGTTGATTATTGCCTCGACATCTCTGCTCGACCTGAAAGGCATCTGGTCGCTCAGAAAGCGCGATAAAGATGCGTTTATTCTTGCCACCATCACCTTTGTCTCTGTGCTGGTGATCGGCGTTATCCCGGGCATTACTCTGGCCGTGCTCCTTGGCCTGTTTCAGTTTATCCGTGTGGTGATGCGACCGAGCGACCAAATGCTCGGGCTGGACGATGCTGGCACCATCCGCACGATCGATGATTCAGGCAAAGCCACTCCGATCCCGGGCATCGTTATTTTCCGCTTTAACTCCCCCCTGACTTACTTTAATGCGCCATATTTCAAACGTCGCATCCTGGAGCAGGCGGAACAAAATAGAGCCGATACTGGGTGCGTCATCATTGACGCCGTGGCCAGCTTTACTCACCTCGATTTGAGCGTGATGGCCATGCTGTCGGATGTTCAAAGTATCCTGCGCAAAAAAGGAATACGACTGATCCTGGCCGGACGAAAGCGTAGTCTGCGTCAGTGGTGCGAGCTAAGCGGTGTCCCCGTCGGTGAAAGTGGTGTGATTCTGCGGGCCGATATGTACTTGGCCATTAAACTCAGCGGCTGCTACCAACATGCCGTTGAAGAAGGTCAGATTGCTCCCGTCAAAAAAGAGCCCGATCCGCTGGACGAAATCCACAAACCCGTCCCCGAAGTGGCATAAAACAGAGTCACAACGCCCGCCAACTCGGCGGGCGTTGTGCTTGCGTAGCCACCGACCTCCGTGACCAATGCTTCAGTCACAGCCTGCAGGCCTTTCCCTTTTCGCTACGTTTTTTCAATAAATTGCTCTAAATAACCCTCCCTCACCTGCCTTACACATCAACCTTTCGAACTCACCATCTTGTGGATCTTCTCCTCCAGAATGATCAAAAGTCACTTTACTAAAACTGTACCGTACAGTACAGTTTGTCGGAGTTATTTAATTCAGGTTCTCCAAATGAAGAAAAAAGTTATCGCACTCTCACTCATTGTCGGTTCACTCATTACTGCCGGAATAGCGTTCTATCAACCCAACATAGTGAACACCGATAATGCGTACATTCACTCCGATGTCACCGCGATATCACCAGAGGTCGGTGGCCAAGTCAGCCAACTTTTTGTCGAGGACAATCAGTGGGTCAGCAAAGGCGATCCCCTATTTTCTATTGACGATGAAGACTTTGTTGCGAATCAACAAATTGCGCGCTCTGCGCTGGAGGTCGCCAATACCGCGCTAAGCGCGAATCAGACAAAAACCGAGATGCAACTGGTAAAGATCGAACAAGCACAGCAGACAATCCACAGTGCTGATGCTAACGCCCGCCACCAAATGGCCGAGTTCAAACGATTGTCTCGTCTCGTACAAAAGCAGTCGGTAAGCAAGAACCAATACGAAGCGCAAAAAACACGCGCCATTGAAGCCAACAGTCGTCTGGAAACAGCCAAACTGGCGGTTACCGCCGAGCAAAAGCAGTACGAAGCGTTGTTGGTCAATAAGCAGCAACTCACTGCGCAGAAGCAACAGGCTGAAGCTAACCTGCGTTTGGCAAACATCGCATTAGAACGCACCATCATCCAAGCGCCTTTTGACGGATTTATTGCCGACAGACAAGTACAGGTAGGTAAGCTCGTCCAACCCGGAATGGGGCTGATCGTGATGGTCCCAGACTACATTTGGGTGGAAGCGAACTTCAAAGAAACCCAACTGGAACATGTTTTGCCTGGGCAAGGCGTTGAAGTAACGTTAGACATGTATCCCGACAAGCCACTGCGTGGGCGAGTCACCTCCATTACGCCAGCAACCGGAGCACAATTCAGCTTACTACCGCCACAAAACGCGACCGGTAACTTTGTGAAAGTCGTGCAGCGAGTGCCCGTGCGTATTGAACTGGATATCCCGGAATCACTGAAACAACGTATTTATCCGGGCCTTTCCGCGGAAGTTTCCATTGATATCTCTGAGTAAGGTTAAACGCCGATGAAAAATCGAACCCCTTTGCTACTTCTGGCTCTGTTTGCTTTGGCAGCGTTTGGCATTAACTCCGTAATGTTCACTGAAATGTCTCACGAAATGGCGGTAACATTCAGGCTCTCTTTGGATGAAACAGACCGCGTTAAAATCGCAATGATGATCGCTCAAGTCCTCGGTTATCTGTTTTCTCCACTCTTAGTTCGGCACTTTGGTGCGTACCGCCTTTTAATGTTTGCGCTGGGAGGCGGGCTGGCCTGCAACATTGTGTTGTATTTACCAATGCCACTTCCTGGACTGTTTTGGCTGACTTGGGTATGCGCCGGCTTTTCCATGAGTATAATGTTGGTTACGATCAACTTGCTTTTACTCCACACCTTTGACGCACGTTGGATGCCGGCCATCATTGCGTTGACCTTACTGTTCTCAACGTTGCTTCCAATGGGAGCGTATCCCTGGTTGGTGGCAGATGTCCTGGAACAATTCAATTGGTCACTGTTTTGCGTGTTGGCATCATGGCTGTATTTCTCAGCACTGATCATCCTCAGCCTGTTTAAGCCCATATCCGTGACGCTCAAAACCAAAAAGAAATCGGGGGCGCTATTTTATGTCCCTGCCACCGCCGCAATCAGTCTGACCATTTACCTACTCATGCGCGGCGGCTTTTACAACTGGTTCGACTCTGTACAATTTGCGCATTTAGCGGCCATCACCGCTGCTTTAATTCTATTAGTCGTATACCTACTCGTCAGACACCGTCACCAGAATACGGCCTCCATGCAGATACACGCCAGATTCAAAACGAATGTGTTTATGTACAACGCTTTTCTGGCCGGGTTTGCTGTGATGGCAAGCTCCGCGCTGTTTTCTAACTTTCTTAAAAAGGCGCTCCACTACAACGCGCTCAGTGCAGGACACGCCCTGCTGCCCTCTTTCGTCGCGATGGTAGCAGGGATGCTGGTGAGTGTTCTGGTTTACTACTTTCGACGTCAGCTTGCTGATGCTGTAGTCCCCTTCGGTGTGTTGATGATCCTGATATCCGTAAAACAGTTCAGTGAGTTGCCAAGCTATGCCGGTGCGGAATCCTTGCCTTTGCCAATGCTACTGCGTGGCTTTGGCGTTGGAATGCTCAACGTATCAGTAACGATAGCAGTATTGATGTACTTTAATGCGGATGATCGCCTGGAAGGCATCGCCAATTTCTATCTGTTTCGTACCATGGGTGGTGTGATTGGCGGCGCATTTTTATCACGTGTAACTCAACAACATAGTGCTCAGGCCTCAGGAGAGCTGGGAAGAACTCTGGAGGCATCCAGCCAAAGCTTCTCCGCCTACCAACACGCACTGAATAGTGAGCTACTCACCAATGGATATCTGCCTCAACAGGCTCTTGGTATGAGTCAAATTCATGGTGTAGTGAAAGAGCAAACCATAACATTAGCATTGAACAATTCGCTGATTATGTTCATCGTATCAATACTGGTGCTCGCCCCTATTCTGCTCGTGGGCAAGAAACTGGTAGCCAAGAAAGAATCAAACATGCGGTAAAGATAGGAAGGTTACGCCCATACTCAGAAATAGTAAAAGGGAGCGAATCGCTCCCTTTTACTATTTCTCGCGTTGATAGAGCGCCAGAAATGCCTTCACCGCTTTACTTACATGACAATTCAACTGCTCATCGCTCAGAAACTCAAACCCCAGTAACGCCATGTTCTGATAATCCAACTTAATCAAAGCGAGAAGCTGTGCGCACGCCAGATCCGCATCCTCAATGTCCAAATGCTGGCTAACTGTGTCGGTTTTCAGAAACTCAATCAAATACTGATGGATGCGAACCGGGCCATCCTGCCAAAACTGATTTGGCACAGAATCATGCTTGTTAAAATCCGCAGAGATAATGCGATACAACGATAAGATCGGATTCGAGCAGATACCTCTCAGATACTTCCCGGCAAAATCTTCTAACGTCCCCTGCAACGATTCGTTTTGCCGCTCGAACAACCGAAAAGCCGACTCCAAACTGGTTTTCGTATTGTGTGCCAAGACCTCAACAAATAACCCTTCTTTGTTCGAAAAATAACGATATAGTGTCTGTTTAGAACCACCACAAATCGCGATAATTTGATCCAGCGAGGTGTCTTTGTAACCCTGCTCAATGAAAAGCTCCGTCGCCACTTCAATAATTCGGGTTCTTTTCTGCTGTGTAGAAGTACGCATAACAAAATCTGACTCTAATAAAACTGTTCAGTACAGTACCATTAAGACCTTAGAATTTCACCATGCTTGACCAAGGATTGAGATCTATTTATATCTAACTCGGATCTATATGAATGGACTTCGATGTCCAGAATATCCTAAGCAGTTCTTCAGAGTATTCGTAGATAAAGTTCTAGACTTGTACTATCAACAAGATCTGCGATGCTTGTCACTTTCGGTACTTGACGAGGAAGATAAACGGCGTCTATACGAACGCCGAATTGAACTTTCATAACCCCATTGAATATATAATCATGCCATATATAGATATTGACAATATGCTTACAATGGTTTCAATTGAAATTCTCACTGCACTGCTTCCTGTTCCGAGATAATATGTTTCCAATACAATAATATTGGCTGCTGGAGGAAGAAGACAGATTAAGAACAACCAGGAAAGTTGGTGATAAAGAACTTCGAATCCAAAGATATGACTTAAAGACATAGCGATAACTACTAAAATATAAAATATAAAAATTCTGTTAAAGTAAGTTATTGTATACCTAGAAAAATCACTTAAACTTAGATTTACCTCTGATAACCATATTCCAAGAATCATCATACCCAGAAAGCTCATCAATATTTTACACACAAAATAAATGTAGTAAGCATATGTCTCAATAAAAGGACCATATGGAATAAGAAGGCAACCAATACTTAGTGCAACTACTGGTGGAGAAGAAAGCACTTTAATAATCGATATTTTTTCATTCGTTAAAAAGTTAGAACCCAATGAGTTTCCAAAAATAGAACTTCCTATATATGCAGCCAGAACAAACCTTGCTGCATCTTCTCCTAGCAATGCTTGCGATATTGGAAGACCTAACCATCCAATATTAAGATAACAGGAGCATAAACTTTTAATTGAATTTTTACTAAAGAAATCCTGAATAAAAAAAATAACCAACATTACTAAAATTGTTATCCCTATAACCCATACCATCTGTTCAATATATAGAGACACATTCCAAATAATAACCAAAGGAATGACAAACTTTGTTAGAAGCAAGGAAGATGTTTTTTTTATATTTACCGAACTCTTCCCAGCAACAAAGCCAATTATTAAATATAAAAATGGTAGTAGTGTTATCACGAGTAGATAATCCTTTTACTGTTGAATTCTTCTGGCTTAATGCGCTTGGTCCATTGATGAGCCCACTTTTCGGAACATTGAGCATTGAACCAAAAAGCATTAGTGGAAAACAACACACCTCGATTCAAGGGGCCTATGCTATAAAGACCATTTATATTTTCACCTTGAACAATAACCTCAAAAGTATTTGGGTCAACCGAAATTCCTCCACAAGGATGAGATTCAGCATAACCTTCTAAGATCATTTGTTTCAATAAACCACTCTCCGACTTTCTGATTATTGGGCTACCACCGGTGGCATCCCAAAATACTTCCGAGTTCAAAGTTTTTCCTGATGTCAACACATTAAATCTCCCAGCTTCATAATCTGGAGCTCTTAGTGATTTATAAAAATTGAGCCTTCCTTCAGTTACAGCACGTTTCATTTGAGAAAATGAACTCAACGGTATGGGATGACGCCATGCAGCCCAAAGAGATCCAAAACGAGAAACAAACTCTGCCTTCTCTTCTAAACTCATAGCCTTCCAAAACTTATGGAACCAATACCGAGTAGAAACAAGTACATCTTGCCAGGGGAGATCTGCGTTATTAGCTCGCTCTTCTAAATAATTAAAGTATTCACATTGCTTTCCAGATTTAAGTAATTTTTGAGCAGGCTTGAACTCACTTTTATTTTGTAATAAACGATGCTCAGCCAATAATAATTTTATAAAAGACTTTAAAGGCGATAGGTTTTTTTGTCGGATCAATGAATTCCAAGTTAGGTGCTTGGGAATATATTGATTAAACTCACTCAAGCAAGTAGGTGCAAGTCCACTACGCGAAAACATATGTATTTTTGCTTTTCCGTTCTTTTCTATTTTACGGAACGCATCTACTGCAGTTAGCCCTGTGCCAGCAACAATTATTTCTTCAGGTCTGTAACGTTCAAACTCTGAGTAATGTCTGATGAATCCCGAGAATTTCGAAATACAATTAAAATTTGACGAGTTCAAGGAACCTAAACATAAAACCACTTCACGAGCTTTAATAGTGCTGCCATTTATCATGGTCACATTTAAGAAACCATTAGTTTTATTAATTGATGCAACTTCAGACTTAAATTCTCTAACAGAAAGTAAATTTGATTTTTTAATATCCTGATATACGTATTCTAAATATTTTGCAAAAGTAATTCTTGAGGGCCACTTAGACCTAACACTATCCGTTTCAATCAACCACCGACTAAAGCTATTTGGCTCTACAGATGAGGGTGACATTAGGTCTGGTGGAGTATTTACAATATGAACACTATCGGCATCTCCAAAGGCTTTGCCTTTCGCAAAACTGTCTTTTTGGTTAAATATTGCAATAGTGGGCTTTAAGTCTCGCTTAGTAAAAATCTCATTTTGAATTTCATTTAGAAGCCCAACACCAGTAGCTCCAAATCCAACAATAGCAACATCAAAAACTTCCATTTACACCTCAATTAAAGTTCCATACAACTGATTTACGGAAGAATTCTACAAAAACAAAAATATTATGCAACAAGTTTCAAACATAATTAACAATTACATTCTTATTGTTATTTCAAATAATAATTTTTGGAAATACGCGTATCGCGAATTTAGTCTCCATCTGTACTACTTCTCTTCCTCATAAAGATTCCTACCATTGCGAATGCTACAAGCCCTGACGCTAATAAAAATGTAATCGTAAAGCCGAAAATAGATGAATTTTGTTCACCATATATGCGAACAGCGGCCGTCATATAGACCCACCCCATCACTGAAGCTCCGGTCATTAAACCTGAGTTTCGCGAAAAATTAAGCAGAGCAGAAGTAATGCCTTTGTTGCTCTTTTTGACATTTTTCATAACCGCGGTGTTATTCGCAGCTTGGAACATCGCATATCCAGCAGTGATAAGGACCAACGATGCCATGTACCCTAGTGTTGACGTCGATTGGGCGCTCAGCGCGATGGACAAGCAGCCAACTATCATACTGATAAGGCCAGCACAAATAACGAATGCAGCGCCTTTTCGGTCAGTTAACTGACCAGCCGGAGCACCAGCTATCGCAGCAACGATAGGGCCAATTGCCATCAGGAGCCCTACTTTTTCGGGGCTCAGTTGCAACCCGTTACTTAGATAAAAAGGACCAACAACCATCGTAGACATGATCACCGCCGAAACCAAAAAATTGGCCATGCAACTACGTAAAAGGTGATGATTTTGTTGCAGTTGAATAACCCAAGAAGCAGCAATGGATGTACTCGGAACTTCTGAGGCGGAATGGGGTAATAAGCGACTCAGCAGCACATAAGCCAAGATTCCAACTGGCACACTTACGTAAAATATCGTATTCCAGTGAAAATGACTGATCAGTACACCGCCCAACACAGGTCCCAGTGCAGTACCCACTGCAGAAGTAGTGCCCAGCAAACCCATAACGGATCCCATTTTCGACGACGGAACCAGATCGCTGACAAAACTCATCGCCAAGCTCATCAGCAATGCAGCCCCTACGCCTTGAATAGCGCGTGCGGCAATCAAAAGAACGAGGTTGTCCGACAAAACACAGCCTACGGTCCCGACAAGAAAAATCCCTAATCCTTTTAGTACCAGTGATTTTCTTCCGAACCTGTCTCCTAACATTCCCGCAACAGGCATCAACAATGTCATCGCCAGCAAATAGCTGATGGTTAGCCACTGAACTCCGGACATCGCCACCGAAAACGTGTTCGCAAGATCTGGTAATGCCACGTTAACCACACTGATATTGAAGGAAGATAACAGCACAACCATCGCCAGACCGCAGAGCGCCAGTCGTTTACCAAATGGTAATGTATCGGGCTGTTCAAGTTTAGATATGTTGGCTTTCATGGGCGTTCCTTTTGTTCGTCACCTAAGTTTCGATCAATTTTATCCACCAGCATTGAATGGCGGAACACGCATGAACTACACTTATAAAATGCACAGAACGCCACACTCTGAATAATGAAAGACATCGATTTAAATCTAATCCCGGCACTGAAAGTACTTCTTGAAGAGCGAAATGTTGCTCGCGCCGCCAGACGAATGAACTTGAGTCAGTCAGCAATGAGCCGGACCTTGGCGCGTTTGCGTGACACGATGGACGATCCTGTTCTAGTGCGAGCAGGCCGAGGGCTGGTTCCCTCGCCACGTGCACTGGAGATTCAGGCTCAGGTGGCCCGAATAAGTTCAGAGGTTGAAGAGGTACTCAGACCCGTGACCTCGTTACACATCGGAGAGATCGAACGTACCTTCACACTCTTAACCAGCGATGGATTTGTGGAAAGTATCGGCGGCACACTGATCCAATCCATTGCCGAAGAAGCGCCCGGTATTCGGATCCGTTTTCTCTCTCACGCAACCGCCCAAGGTAATAGCCTGAGAGATGGCTCGGTCGATATTGAGACGGGTAAACTCAGCGAGTTGTCTCATCCCGAGCTGATTGTGCAAAGAATGTTTGATGACGAATTCATCGGCGTGGTTCAAAAAGGTCACTCCCTGAGCAGGAACACCATTACACAAAAATCGTATCTGCAAGCGGGTCACATTGGCGTGTGTCGTAACGGTCAACGCGGCCATCACTTAGCCTCGTTGTTAGATAAACCAGAAGATGAACTTGATGTTCGCGCATTGGTTGGCAGCTATAGCAGCGCGGTCGCATTAGCACGAAGCACACCTTTTATCGCCACCGTTCCGGCAAAGCATACGGAAAGCCTGAGGAAAAACATGCATAGCTTTGCACTGCCGTTTAACCTCCCCTCCATCACCATTTCAATGTTCTGGCACCCAAGAATGAACGCCGATCTGGCACACCGCTGGTTGAGAGAAAAGATCTTGACCATCAGTCAGACATTGTAAATTTCGCCGCGCATACTGCGGTGAAGGCTTCTTTTGTCTGGCTGAGTCGCTTCAAGTCAGTGCTTATTTTCACCCTCTAACTAACGCGCTCTCCCACACGAAAGAACTACGCGTACCATTTAAACGTATATACTTGGTAACAACAGATACCTTTTCAGAGAGTAGTGATGTTGAAACAACAACTTTATGAACGTTATCTGCCAGGGTACTCAGAAAGCAAGAGTAACGAAGAAAAGCAGCGCCTCTGGCAGCAAGCCGCGCCCGAAACCATCTACCAGCTCAACAGCGAATTGCAAAAATTGCATGGTGAAGGTGCTGATTTTCTTTCGCTGAGCGATCCAATGCGCGCCCAACTCGGTGTAACAATTTGGCCAGATCTTTTGGCGATGGATATCGCGTTTTGGCGAGAACATCAACATTGGCTGATGCATAACGATATTCCTCCAACCAGTTTTAAGCGAGTCAATGACTCCAGCCTAAATTGTAAGATCCCGCAAAATTACATCAATCAGTACAACGGGGAACACTTGCGGCTATATTATCAATCCCAACTTGTTTATGGTCGGCTTTACAGTGCACTCCACTACATTCTCAATCACGTCAAATCGGCCATCGATACCTGGATAGAAGAGCGCTACCCTTACCAGTTGCCCTCTGAGCTGTACTTCCCGTCTGACGATGAGCAACCCACCCGCTCACAAATTACGTATCGACGATCTGACAATTTCAATTACCAATCGCTCAAACGCTACTTTAACCAGCACTATTCCAGCTGGCTTGGGGAACAGTACCTCAACTGGATGCTCGAACTCAATCAGCAGCTCAACCGCCAAACTGCCGCCACGTATATCGTTGAGTACTGCGATGCCCACGGCTCACCGTGCGTCGATTTCATTTGTAAAAACGAAAGCACACTCCGCATGATCCGCCCTGATCATTTTGTTGAAGATATGCTGCAAATGGCAAGCTCCACGCATTACCTTGAGCACGAAGTCCAACTCGTTGCGCTAGATATTGAAAAACGGTGTCGTGCCGAAGGATGGTAGGTACCCATCGATTTTGCTCGGCAGCACCAAATAAACGCGTTTCAATCATCTAAAATAACTTTGATGAAGGAACGAAATCATACCGACAGGCGGGCCGCATGCTATCCATTAAACAATTAACGTATGCTTTGGCCGTTTCGAAGACTCTGCATTTTCGCAAAGCGGCCGAACTCTGTCATGTTCGTCAATCCACATTAAGCACGGGCATCAGTGAGCTTGAAAAACAGCTTGGCATTAAGATTTTTGAACGCGACAATAAGAAAGTGCTCGTTACACCGATCGGCCGAGAGGTGCTCGACAAAGCATCAAACATCATGCTTCAACTTGAAGATATGACACATCTCGATCACAGCCAACCCTTCTGTTTTCCGCTTTCTGTTGGCATGATTCCGACCATCGCTCCCTACCTGCTGCCTAAACTTTTACTCACGCTCAAAAAACAGTATCCAAACGCCAAAATTGATATTGTAGAAGAGCAATCACACGTGTTGGTGGACATGGTACACAGTGGTGAAATCGATGCCGCAGTGCTGGCCATTCCCTACCCTTGTGATGGCTTGCTCACCTTGGAGTTTTGGCAAGAAGACTTTTACTGGGTTGCACTGGAAGGTGAAAAACACACAGACCAAACTGACATCGCGTCCGAAGAGCTTCAGGATACCAACCTGATGCTGCTGAAAGAGGGCCACTGCTTGAAAGATCATATCCTTGACGCGTGCCGGCTCTCTGAGCAAACGGCCAATCAGGAATACCGAGCAACTAGCCTCAATACCTTGATTCAGATGGTAATGAGCGGCATGGGGACGACGTTGATCCCGGAAATGGCATTAGAGCAACTGGTGACACACTATCCGGTATTATCGACCGTTCATCTTAATGAGCCCGGGCCACATCGTCGCATCGCACTGGCCTTTCGTCCCAATTACGCGGATGTGACCAGCTTGGAGGTGCTCTCTCGTATCGCCAAACAATCTCTCACTTAACCACCATACCAATCGCTGCAGGAAACAACATTGAACACGCGCGCATCAGTTCCACAAGGTTCGCTCAGCCATCTAAATTTTCGAACGTAACATTCATTTTTATCATTTTTACAAATCACTGCATGTACTCAATACTTTTTGTAGCACTTAGTAAATAACAGCACTGAGCGGTATTAAAGGGAGTGAACATGACACACATTAATATCGGGATTGACAGAGAGCATCGACTGAGTACAGCCGAAGGATTAAAGCGCCTTCTCGCAGATTCTTACACTCTCTACCTACAAACGCATAATTTTCATTGGAATGTGGAAGGTCCGAATTTCAGAGAACTGCATCTGATGTTCGAAGAACAGTATACAGAGCTTGCGACTGCGGTAGATGACATCGCGGAGCGAATCCGCACACTGGATGTGCCAGCTCCCGGTACTTTCCGAGACTTCGAGCAGTTAAGCGCCATCAGAGAAGTCGAAGGCGTACCCAGCTCAACGGAAATGATCGACATCCTTACCCGAAACCATGAACACGTAGTGAAAACCGCTCGTCATGTTCTAAAGCTTGCGCAGCAGGCCGATGATGAGTCCAGCATTGCGTTGGTGTCCGATAGAATGCGAATCCATGAGAAAACCGCCTGGATGTTACGTTCTTTACAAAAATAACTGGCATCCACAACCATAAAAGGATGTATCTAATCTTGTTAACCGTACAGACTCGTACCTTATGCCCGTGTTGTTCACCAGTTGTACCGACTAGCACTCGCACATCGCCAATAATGGGAGAATACACATGTCACAGGAAAAAGCGCATTCCGCTGGCCAATGTCCGGTAATGCATGGATCCATGACCACTCAGGATCGAACTGAAAAAAACTGGTGGCCCAAGTCCCTCAACCTCGACATCTTGCACCAGCACGATATCAAAACGAATCCGATGTCGCATGACTTTGATTACCGGGAAGAAGTTAAAAAACTCGACTTTGCAGCATTGAAGCAGGATCTGATCGCCTTAATGACCGATAGCCAGCCTTGGTGGCCGGCAGACTGGGGCCATTACGGCGGACTAATGATTCGCATGTCCTGGCATGCTGCGGGGACTTATCGAATCGCCGATGGACGCGGCGGCGCGGGCACCGGTAACCTTCGTTTTGCTCCCCTCAATTCATGGCCAGACAATGCCAACCTAGACAAAGCCCGTCGCATACTTTGGCCAATCAAAAAGAAATACGGCAATAAACTCAGTTGGGCAGATTTGATCGCCTACGCCGGAACAATCGCATACGAATCCATGGGGTTAAAAACGTTCGGTTTTGGATTTGGTCGTGACGATATCTGGCATCCAGAAAAAGACACCTATTGGGGCTCAGAGAGAGAATGGTTAGCCCCGACAGACAATCCGCATAGCCGCTACTCAGGTGAAAGAGATCTGGAAAACCCACTTGCCGCCGTAATGATGGGCTTAATTTACGTCAATCCTGAAGGCGTCGATGGTCAACCCGATCCGCTCAAAACCGCACACGATGTTCGTATCACGTTCGCCCGCATGGCAATGAACGATGAAGAGACGGTCGCGCTTACTGCTGGTGGCCATACCGTCGGGAAAGCGCACGGTAACGGCAACCCGGCCAATCTGGGGCCAGAGCCTGAAGGTGCAGACATTCAAGATCAAGGTCTGGGCTGGCTAAACAAAACCACTCGCGGTGTTGGCAGCAATGCGGTCACCAGTGGTCTCGAAGGCGCCTGGACCACGCATCCCACTCAATGGGACAACGGCTATTTCCATCTGCTTCTTGACTACGACTGGGAATTAAATAAAAGCCCCGCAGGCGCTTCGCAATGGGAGCCTGTCAATATCAAAGAAGAGGACAAACCCGTCGACCCGGAAAACCCGTCGGTGCGACACAACCCAATCATGACCGACGCTGATATGGCGATGAAGATGGACCCTGAATATCGCAAAATCTCGGAGCGCTTTCAGCAAGATCCAGCGTACTTTGCCGATACTTTCGCCCGTGCGTGGTTCAAGTTAACACACAGAGACATGGGGCCAAAAGCCCGATATATTGGCCCGGAAGTACCTCAAGAAGATCTGATCTGGCAAGATCCGGCTCCCCAAGGAAATACGGACTACAACGTAGACGCAGTCAAAGAAAAAATTGCCGCCAGTGGACTGTCGATCGGTGACATGGTCTCAACAGCATGGGACAGCGCACGTACCTTCCGTCAATCCGATAAACGCGGCGGCGCAAATGGTGCCCGGATTCGTCTCGCACCTCAAAAAGACTGGCAAGGTAACGAGCCAGACCGCCTGTCTAGGGTATTACCAGTGATGGAACGCATCGCCAGTGAGAACGGTGTGAGCTTGGCAGACGTCATTGTACTGGCAGGCAACGTGGGTATTGAGCAGGCCGCCAAGGCCGCAGGTATTCCTATAACGGTGCCGTTTTCTCCTGGACGCGGTGATACCACGCAAGCAATGACAGATGTAGAGTCCTTCGAAGTTCTCGAGCCGCTGCACGATGGTTACCGTAACTGGCTAAAACAGAGCTATGCGGTAACGCCAGAAGAGATGCTGTTAGACCGCACTCAGTTAATGGGTTTAACGGCCGCAGAAATGACGGTTCTGATTGGCGGAATGCGTGTGCTTGGCACCAACTATGACGGCAGCAAACACGGCGTGTTGACCGACCGAGTCGGACAGCTCACAAATGATTTCTTTATCAACCTGACCGACATGAATTACACGTGGGAGCCGGTTGGTGATAATCTCTATGAAATTCGCAGCCGCAGTACCGGTGACGTTCAATGGACAGCAACACGTGTTGATCTGGTATTTGGCTCCAACTCAATACTCAGAGCTTACGCGGAACTGTATGCTCAAGACGACAACTTAGATAAATTTGTCGAAGATTTTGTTGTCGCCTGGGGTAAAGTCATGAACGCGGATCGTTTTGATCTCTAGTTGAAACTGCACTCGCTCCCCCGCACCACAAGCCATCGTGCGGGGGACACACATCTTATACAAAAGCACAAACAACCATTCTGTGTCTGGCTAGAATACTAACCACAATCGACATGAAAATGCAGTATCACTGAGACAGCGTCTCTGAAATTGCTGCTGAGACCATCACCGGAGCAATTCAGCATTGGAATAGCTCAGCGTCCCGCTTTGTGTAAGCGGCTCACCTCTAAGCGTTGAACAGGATCCTGTTTACTCAAAGGTTTGGAAACTATTGTTGTTGGGCACCTCCTACGTTAGGTGGAAAGCCTATAACTTGTCATCATGACTGACCAATATTTCGGCCACATAGATTTTGGCGTAAGGATCTACCGAAGAACTTTCATGGTTAACCTGAACAACACTAATTAGGTAATATCGATTAAGAAACTCAATGACTTTCGCTTCCCTTAGATACATATTTAGCTCTTTTACATCTTCGTTCGTTGTCTTATCAATCACGTAAATATTACTATAGTTATCGTAAAATCCTCTTGACTCGAGAATGAATGGAAGATCCTTATTGATATCTACTTTATCATTTGGTCCAAATGACACGACCCTATATGACTTTAATTGAAGAGAAAATGTATCGTAGAAATCGAGCTTATTGATTTCATTTACATCTACTGAGCCTAAAACTCTACCCTCACTTTCATTTGACTTAACAATAATCAACTCCCCTTCTTTGTTCAAAGCTAAAACGTTTTTCCTCCTCTTCCCATTAATTTCGGCCATTTGGGGAGGTTCATGTGTTTGATTAAACGGCGGGAAGGTAACTTTGATGGGCCGACCTGTTTCTTTATCTACAGCAAACCAAGTCGCCACTTCTGGAATTGAATGTTTAGTTAAATCAAAAGGCACTACGGCTGGCATTGGTTTGTTTGCTTCCAACTTACCGTCAGCCCACCACGCAACGAAAATTAATATCGCTGCGGCTCCAGTAACTCTGAGTGCGCCAACTTTAAATGTTGCGTCACTGACTCCCCCTAAAAATCGATATAATACTGCGGCGACAGCAATACCCAAAAAAATCGCAATAATTGGAGGTGGGATAAGTATAGGATCTTCGAGAAACCATAAAGCCGTTGATATTAGCGCCAAGAGTAAAGTAGTAACGATGATCACTACAATAACTATATCTTCTGCATTGAGTCTTTTGCTTGGTCGGTAGTCTGTACTTGGCTCAACATTGCTCATCATTACGTTCTCAGTCATCACCATATGCAACAATTATAGCATCAACTTGTGACTATTCACGGAAAGATTAGCATTAGGAGAACCTTAAAAAACAAATTAAAATCAATTAGTTGAAGACTATTCCCTTTTCAATAAACAAGGTAAGAATTACCTTTCTATCAGATAGGTATGTGCTGGTGACAGCGGGACAGCTTCACTCGAAGAAGAAAATATTTTCTGTTGTTAATTGTCTTATTTTATATGGATTTATATACTGTTTAACCGTTTTCAATCTATTATTCACATAAACAAAAATCTCGTTTGATATGAGCTAAAAGGAACAACGATGATTCACAATAAAACGTCAGTAATTTGCTTACTTTCTATTTTAACTCTGCTGGGTGGTTGTACATCTACCTTTGAAACGCAATCCACTCAGGAGCAACAAACGAAAACTAACGCAGCAGCCACCGCTCTGATCAATCAATTTGGCCAGGCTACGCCGATCGTAAATAATAATCAGGTTGTGGGTTACAGCTTCCAGGACGACTCTGACACTGTAACGGCGAAAATAGGTCAGTTCTTTGGTTTCCGTTACAAAGCAACGCAAACGATCAAACTCAGCGCTGGCTCTACACAAGCGACGGTAGAAAGTAGCCTGCCAGTCGTCATCGAAGTCACTCATCCAGCTATTAATGGTTCAACGTCCAGCAGCTGGAACGATACACTGTATTTTGGTCGTCAAAACTACGTGATGTGGCAATTTGAGTCCAATCAAGAACTGGTGGCCGGTAAATGGACTGTGGCAGTAAAACTGAACAACCAAACCATCGCTGAAAAAGACTTCTCTGTCGACGTATCTGAGAACTCAAAAGGCTAATCGTATATAAAAAGCCGCCAATGATGTGTCATTGCGCGGCCTTTTTATTCCGAATTTTTGTTATATCGATATCGCTGAATTAAATTAAGCTCAGTACCTTGTACAACAGAGATGCCACCAAACCTAGAAATTTTCAGCTACTCAGTGGGCGCGATATTAGAGCCATGTACTTCCCACACACTCAGAGTGCCCTTGCCGAGTGAAGCACTCGCATTCGATTCCCCATTTGCGTTGTGCCCTCTTTCTCTAACTTAGCGTACGCTTGTGAACCAGAGCCAATGTTATAAGCCAGGATAGACAACTGCTTTGAGACACATTATATATGTTCAGGAAAATTGCTATTAACAAGATGCAAATGAGCAATAAAACTCGCTAAAAGAAGAGGGGGAAACCTCAATTTAGGCAAGCGATTAGAAGCGTTAAAATCACGCTTGCCAGAATATTCGGTCAAAGTATTTAGGTTGTCCAGGGCTTAAGTGCGACACAACACCTTATCAACGTGTTCATTGCGATGCACTCTCACAGCATCTCATGCAGTAACTGTGACGGAGAATCTACACAAACACATTTTGGACATTTCTGAGCCAGAGAGATTTCTAATTTAGCTGTCTCTGAATAACTTTTCGTATCCCAAATTGAAGAACTGAACCTCTATTTGAAACGCCGAATCAGAAAGGTGTTGGAGAGAAACGAGCAGCGACAAATGTCGTAGCTGTTAATAGTTCTTTCATCTCGTAATTTCCTATAAAGATAAATTATTAAATAGACAACAAATCTGTTGCCTATTACTGCTTTATTAGGAGGATGTTCAAATGATAATACTTCTCCGAATTCAAATAATTACTGCAATGAAACAGAATACTCATGCAGACTTAGCAATTCTGTTTGGTATAGAAGCTCCTTTTGGTAATACCAATTCTCTAAACATATTCATGATGACTCTCCATAATTATTTC